>CAZOJR010000292.1:0-2603 GCA_964580165.1 uncultured Gaiellales bacterium | reverse complement strand
CCAGAGATGACGAGCGCCGGTTTCAGCTCTCGGTGTTGGATAGCTTGTTCGGAGGTTCTCTGAGTTCCCGGCTGTTTCAAGAGATACGGGAGAAGAGGGGCCTGGTCTACAGCGTGTACTCCTTCTCGAGCATGTACAAAGAGACGGGGCTGACCGGCCTCTATTTCGGATGCCGCCCCGAGCGTCTTGAGGCTGTGATGGAAACGTTGAGCCGGGAGTTTGTACGGCTGGTGACGGAACCGGTTCCGGAGGATGAGTTGCGGCGGGCGAAGGAACATCTGAAAGGACACATGATTCTGGGTCTGGAGAGTACCTCCAGCCGCATGACCCGCCTCGGAAGAGGCGTTCTCACCGAAACCGAGATACTTACGCTGGACGAGTTGGCGAACCGGATCGAATCGGTCACGAGTCAGCAGGTGATGGAGTTAGCGGCGGAGATCTATCATCCTGCGGCGCTGTCCGTGGTTGGGATAGGCGCTGACGAAGAGCGCTTTATGAGCGCAGTCCCCGAGGACTGTCTCGCCGGTCTTTCGTAGGAGGAATCTGTGAACGATATGTCGGTGGGCGGCGACAGAGACAAGATCAGAGTGGGAGTATCGGGCGCCCGGGGGCGTATGGGCCGTATGACCTGTGCTGCCGTGGTGGGTGATGCGGAGTTGTCGCTGGTCGCGGTTATCGACCCCGCCTATTCCTCCGAGAGCGCTCTGCGCGAGGAGGGGGACTACACGGCGAACGCCAAACGCTTCACGAGTCTGGAAGATGCCGTCGAAACGGCCGGTCTTCAGGTGGTGGTCGATTTCACGACTCCATCGGCCGTGCTGGGAAATGCCCTCGTCTGCATTCGTAAGCGGATACCTGTGGTTATTGGAACCACCGGGCTGGGCGACGCCGATCTCTCGGTGATAGAGACCGAGGCCGGCCGCTGCGAAGTGCCGGTCCTGGTGGCCCCGAACTTCGCTATGGGCGGGGTGCTGATGATGAAGTTCGCGCGGGAGGCTGCTGAGTATCTACGTGCCTGCGAAATTGTGGAGTTGCACCACGCGAGCAAGCTCGACAGACCATCGGGCACCTCGCGACTCACAAAACTGCTCGTCGAGGATAAATGGCGGGAGTGTGAATGGGACGAGGAGGTCCCAATACACAGTGTGCGCCTTCCGGGCCTGCTTGCCCATCAGGAGGTCATCTTCGGAGGAACCGGCGAGATCCTCACCATCAGGCACGACTCGCTATCTAGAGAGTCGTTCATGCCGGGGGTCATATTGGCGGTCAAGCGTGTGCGCGGGCTGCAAGGACTCGTCGTCGGACTGGAGAACATTCTATAGACCCTGCGTGGTGCTGTTCCCGGTTGGGAGAGTCAAGGGATCGCCGGGGTTGATTGTGGATTTCGACGGCGTGGATTACGCAAGCGCTTAAGGTCATCCCTCTGGGGGGATTGGGGGCCATCGGAAAGAATATGATGGTCCTCGAGTATGGCGATGCCATTCTTGTAATCGACACGGGGCTGATGTTCCCTGACGATGACATGTTGGGTATCGATCTCATCTTGCCTGATTTCTCCTATGTGGTTGAGAACAGGGATCGTGTGCTCGGTATCATCATCACTCACGGTCACGAGGATCACGTAGGAGCGTTGCCGTATTTGCTCAAAGAGATCAACGTTCCCGTTTACGGAACGCGACTTACCATTGGGCTGATCAACGCCAAGCTAGGGGAGCATGGTCTTCAGGGAAAGACCTCGCTGAATGAGGTCTCTCCCGGCAAGGAACTGGTCCTCGGTCCTTTCCGCGTCGAGTTCCTGGAAGTCTCACACAGCATTCCCGATGGCGTGGGACTCGGCATACACACCCCGGTCGGCACCGTGGTTCACAGTGGTGACTTCAAGCTCGATCAGACTCCAATCGACGGCCGTCCGACAGCTATGCAGCGGTTTGCCGAATTGGGACTCGGCGGTGTTCTTCTTCTGCTCTCCGATAGCACCAACGCCGATATTCCCGGCTTTACCAGTCCCGAACGCAGTGTGGGAAATAAGCTGGATAGCATCTTTGCTCTTGCCCAGGGTCGTATTATCGTGGCTTCGTTCGCGAGTCATATCCATCGCATCCAGCAGGTCATGGATACGGCGGCCCGGCATGGCCGCTCCCTGGCCATCATCGGGCGGAGCATGGTCAAGAACGTGAACATTGCCGCGAATCTCGGCTATTTGAGCGTACCTGACGGGCTTATCATCCGTCCTAACGATATAGCCTTACTTCCTCCTGATAGAGTGGCCGTGCTTTCTACGGGGAGCCAGGGCGAACCTCTGTCGGCCTTGGCCCGGATGGCGGCCCATGATCATCCGTCGGTGGAGATCATGAAGGGGGATACGGTGATCATTTCCGCCCGCCCCGTTCCTGGTAATGAGACCAGCGTCAACCGCACTATCGACCGGTTGTTCGCGGCCGGTGCACGGGTCATCTACGAAGCGTCGGCAGGCGTGCATGTGTCCGGACACGCCGCCACCGAAGAACTCAAGGTCATGCTCAATTTGGTCCGGCCGAAGTACTTCGTGCCGATACACGGCGAGCATCGTCATCTGTACTTTCACGCGGACCTGGCTCGTGCCA
>CAZOJR010000291.1:0-2682 GCA_964580165.1 uncultured Gaiellales bacterium | reverse complement strand
CTTGCGGGCACGGCCGAGTTGTGAAAGCTGAGTGTTGTCCAGCTTGAGACCCATTTCCTCGCTGATAACCTCGCCACCGGTTAGGATGGCGATGTCTTCCAGCATCCGCTTACGACGGTCGCCGAACCCGGGAGCCTTGACAGCGATTCCGGTGAAAGTACCACGAAGCTTGTTGACGATAAGAGTGGCGAGAGCTTCGCCCTCCACATCCTCGGCGATGATAAGTAGCCCCTTGCCCGACTGAATGACCTTCTCAAGCACAGGTAAAAGATCCTGAACGGAGCCGATCTTGCGATTGGCCATGAGGATGTATGGATCCTCGAGCACCGCTTCCATGCGCTCGGCATCGGTTACGAAATAAGGGGAGATGTAACCCTTGTCGAATTGCATACCCTCGGTGAACTCCAAGTCCATCCCAAAGGTATTCGACTCCTCGACGTTCACAACTCCGTCTTTGCCCACCTTCTCAATGGCATCGGCAATAACGTCGCCGATCTCACGATCATCAGAGGAGATGGTCGCCACCCGGGCGATATCCTCTTTGCCCGAGATTTCTTTGGACATCTTCTTGATTTCGTCAACGGCCACATCCACTGCCCGCTCAATGCCACGCTTGAGGGCCATGGGGTTCGCGCCGGCGGCTACGTTCTTCAAACCCTCACGCACGATGGCCTGCGCCAGCAGCGTGGCCGTGGTGGTACCATCGCCCGCTATATCGTTGGTCTTGGTCGCAACTTCGCGCACCAACTGGGCGCCCTGATTTTCGAAAACGTCTTCTAGCTCGATCTCACGGGCAATAGTCACACCATCGTTGGTGATGGTGGGGCTCCCGAACTTCTTGTCGAGCACCACATACCGGCCCTTGGGACCCAAGGTGATCTTGACCGCATCGGCCAGAGTATTCACACCGCGCTCGAGAGCGCGACGCGCTTCTTCACCATACAAAAGCTGTTTTGCCATAAATCCAGATCTCCTTCGTTATAAGTGAGCAGAGAATCAGCCTTTGGGCAGAATACCTATCAGATCAGAGGCCCGCAGTACGAGGTAATCTTCTCCGTCCAGCTTGAGTTCCGTGCCAGCATACTTGGCAAACACCACCACATCGCCCTCGGTAACCGGCATGGGAATCAACTTACCGCTGTCATCGTAACGGCCCGGACCCGCTGCCATTACCTTGCCCTTGGTGGACTTCTCTTTGGCCGTGTCGGGAAGGACGATGCCGCTGGCGGTCGTTTCTTCCTGCTCCAGGACCTTGATAACGACCCTATCCTCGAGTGGCACTAGTTTCATGCACAACCCTCCTATCCGTCTTTCTGAACGCTTACCGGGTTCGTATCCCACCAGGTAGCAAGAACCTGTTTCGCAGAATTGGCACTCTCTACCAACGAGTGCCAACCGCCGCATATGTTATGCGCAGACTCGGCATTTGTCAAACCTACGGTTCAAGTACTTTCTTGGGCGAGGCAATAAGCCTATCGACTAATCCATAGTGAAAGAACCCGGTCGCTCACAGCCGCCGGGCAAGCCCCACTGGCCCAGCGCAAGTGAGGCGGAAGCATCGAGCGCCACATAGTGCGGGTAATCCACCCGCGGCCCATTTAGCGCAGCAATCCCGATCATGGCAGCATTGTCCGTGCAGTAGGTAATAGGCGGGATTACCACATGCATCCCCACGGCCGACCCGACCTCCATCAACCGCCTCCGCAGCAATGAGTTCGCGGCCACTCCCCCGCCTACCGCAAGAGTCTTCGCCCCTTCTCGTTGCGAGGTGCGCACAGCTTTGCTCACCAGAGCCTCAACGATCGCCTTCCGATACGAGGCCGCGATGTCTGCGGCACGGCCGGCGCGCTCGTTCTCGCTCATACCACGCAAGAGGTAATAGAGCGACGTCTTGACGCCCGAGAAGGAGAAGTCAGGTCGCGCAGAGCGTTTGAGTCCAATAGGGAAGCCAAAGGCATCTGCATCACCCTTCTCAGCCAGCTCGTCCAACTCCCTACCCCCTGGATAGCCCAATCCCAGAAGTCTTGCTCCCTTATCGAAAGCCTCGCCGGCCGCATCATCCAATGTCTGGCCAAGCAGCCGGAAGCTTCTTCGATCATCGGCTCTGATAAGTACAGTGTGGCCTCCGGAGGCAACCAGAGTGACCATCGGGAACGGTGCCTCTGCATCTGCCAACCAAGCAGCGGCAAGATGACCATGAATGTGATTTACCGGAAAGAGCGGCAAACGCCGGCACCACGCTATCGTCTTTGCTGTTTGCACCCCTACTAGCAGAGCACCAATGAGACCGGGGCCCACGGTTACGGCCACCCCGCCAATTTCACCGACATCACACCCGGCCTGGCGCAGCGCCTCCCTGACGACCGCCGTCATCCTCTCCACATGGGCCCGGCTGGCTGCCTCCGGTACCACACCGCCATAGCGTTCGTGAATGGCATCCTGTGAATGGGTGATCGAGGATAGTACCTCTCCGGTTGCAGAAATAAGTGCCGCAGCCGAATCATCGCACGACGACTCGATGGCAAGAAGCGGGCTGCAAAGGCTCACAGCGCATCCTCTCCCGAGATGGGCCCGGGTGGCCTTGCCATCACCAAAGCATCTTCTCTTTTGTCGGTGTAGTAACCACGACGAACACCGATAGAAACAAATCCCCGAGAGTCGTACAGAGTTATAGCTTCCTTG
>CAZOJR010000290.1:2437-2684 GCA_964580165.1 uncultured Gaiellales bacterium | reverse complement strand
TTCTTTCGGGTTGTTGCGCTGATATCCAAGTTTGCTGACGAGAGTCTCCAGCTCCTTGCGAACCACCGCACGTTCCGACTTCATCTTTTCCCGAGATATGCCCCCGACATATAGCATGTCGATGTCGACAGAGAGTCTCGGTATGTCGAGATGGAAGACGTTGAGAGCTGTGCCTCCGTGTAACACCAGCCGAGGCCCGAGATAGCGGTGTTCGTTGATTTCACCGAGAAGCTCCAGAAGCCGCTCC
>CAZOJR010000290.1:0-2427 GCA_964580165.1 uncultured Gaiellales bacterium | reverse complement strand
TGGTCGAAGGATGGGCGCGGTCATTCCCGCAATTCCTCGGCTGGTTCGAGGTGTTCGGGGACGTAGAGGTGCCATTCGCGCACGAATTTGCTTGGGTGAGAGCGATGATCCAAGAAATAGGGGCCTTTGCCCAGACGCGATCTGAGGGCCGCGAGCTCTGCCGGAGTCACTCTCCACAGGTCGGGGTCCGCCGACAGCACCCATCCGACCCTGGCGATGGTACTCGCAGATCCGAGCAGGTCGAGATAGGTGATTGCGTCATCCACGTTTAGAGACGGAAAGCTCCCGACGCTATGGAGCACCTCCTCGATACCGCCGGCCCATCTCAGACTGTCCAAGCAGTCAGCGAGCGTCCGTTCGCGGGAGGTGACAGTGATAAGTTCGTTGCCACGTCTTAGCTGCACGGATGAGGTCTTCCATGCTCCGTTGGCCAGCAGGGACTTCGGCGGGCGAAGAACCGCGAACTCATAGCCGCGGTACTCGATCTTCAAAGGAGTCTGAGCCGATAGGAGCGTGACTCGCCGGAAGGGGGTATGGGCCACGCCGTGTGCCTCGAGCGCTGAGTGGTAGGCGATCACGTAGTCGTGAGTAAGTCTGGAAGCGATCTGCAAAGGGTCGGGCATAGTGTCCGAGAACGCACCGATGCGAGATGCATAGACTCCGCGCCTGATCCTATCTATATATCCGCGTTCGTAGGCTTGCTTGAGCCGGTTCAGCACCGTGGAAGGTGACATCTCCAGGGGAAGCGCGGCGCGGAATTCAGCAATGGTGAAGACCGCATGCTTCTCGATAAACTCCCGTGTTCTGAGATCGGCTCTTGCTTTTTTCATTGCGATAATCTATTCACGATAGATTATTCCCTCTTCTTTTTCAGTAATCCGACTTTGAATTCTGAAAAAACAACTTCTAAAATCTATCACGAATAGATTTTGGATACATAATTTTCAACAAGCCTATCCATACCAGCTTTCTGCTGGCTGCGGCGTGCCTACGCGGAGCGGGTAACCAGATAGCCCAAGCAGTTGCGGATCAATTCCCCGATGGTGCCCGGGTATCTCGTGGCGGCGGCAACAGCAGCAACGGTAACAACGGCGGCGGTAATGGCGGTAAACTCCGCGTCGACCGTATTTAGAAACGAGTTCCTAATCGGCGTAGCCCTGCTCGATCTCCTGGTCGGAGGCGGCCCGCACATCTACCACTTCCACCTCGAAATGAAGCCTCTTGCCCGCCAGAGGATGGTTTGCGTCGACCACGATGTTGTCGTCGTTGACTTCCCGGACGATTAGCTGGACGGGTCCGTTCGGTGTATCACCCATGACGCTCATGCCGGGCTCGAGCTCGACGCCCTCAGAGACGCTGTCGTACGGTAGGGTGATGATCGCGTCTGGATCAAACTCACCGTAGGCTTCGGCCGGCTCCACCACTACCGAACGGTGATTCCCGGGCTCGGCGCCTTCCAACGCCTTTTCCAATCCAGGGATGATGTTGTCGTACCCGTGCAGGTACTGGATCGAAGTGCGTGTGCACTCCAAGGTTTCACCCTCGTCGTTTTTCAGCTCATAGTTCATGGCAACTACTGCCCCGCGGGTGGCCTGCATGGTTTCATCCCTTCTGGTTGTCTCTGTAGAGGGCCTCTGTTTTTGCCGGAATGGAAAACCTATGTCTCGCGGCCTCACCCGGTGTGGGCGTGAGTGTCTCACGGTTGCCTCCGCGCGTCGACTCCTATACTGGTTCTTGACTATTACTAACTTAGTAGTATAGTAAGGCAAGTAATTCGGTTGCCGGGCGGCCGGCGGCCAGACATAGGGGAGATTGGGGGCCAAGTGCATGATCCTCGTACCATCGACACCAGAGTCCGATGAGGATACGCCGGAGGTCGTATCGGCCAGCGTGCGCAAGTTCCAGAAGGAGCTGAGCGCAGGCATCGTCTCGCTCGCCCTTCTGGCGCTTCTCGGACACGCCGGCAAGCCGCTCTATGGCTACCAAATTGCTAAGGAATTGGAGAACTACGGCGATGGGCTCCCGGTGAAACAAGGGACTCTTTATCCGGTGCTCCGGTCGCTCGAGACCGGAGGACTGCTCACTAGCGAGGTGGAGCCGTCGGTTACGGGTCCGCCCCGTCGGTACTACCGGATCACCGACGAAGGCCGGCAGGCCGTTGATCTGTGGCAGAACTCGTGGACCCGGACTCGTGACTTTGTGGACGCCGTTCTAGGGGGACATCGTGGCTAATGATATTGAGAGTTATCTGAGGGAGTTACAGGCGGCACTGGTGTCGGGAGGAGCGGACCCGGCTCTTGTGCAAGACGCCCTCTTTGATGCCGAGGAGTACCTCCGGGCGGCGATGGCCGTTGGAGGTGCCGTTGGCCGTGGCACCGCCACTCATGATGCGCGTTTTGCTGCTGCCGCGCAGGGTTATGGATCTCC
>CAZOJR010000289.1:0-2689 GCA_964580165.1 uncultured Gaiellales bacterium | reverse complement strand
ACTCCAGGCATCCACCTCTATCTTGCGGCTGAAGCGCTTGCGCAGAAGCGTATCGACCAGGAGCGGGTCGAGCAGGCGCGGACAGACGGGGAGCGGCGTCGGTATCAGGAATATCTTGAGCGGCGGAAGGAAGAGAAGAAAGCGAATGACCAAATGGTTTGAGCGATGGAGGTTAGCGAGAGACGTCCGCGAGTTCGTGAACGGGGCGCGTAGTCTGGATGCTCATCCGGCTGGGCTTCTTGAATGGGGACTTGTCTACGCCGAGAAGATCGACCCTTGGGTGAGCTGCGAGGGCTGTCACGGGACGGGAAGTGGCCAGCAGGCGATCAGTAACCGATCATAGATGGAATGAGAAGGTCGGCCTCCATAAGAGCTAGGGTTAGGTAGGTCTGGGAACCGGTTCTTGAGGGAGGGATCGGTCATGAGAGCCGCCGACAACGATCAAGGTCTGTTGACCATGCCAGGCCGGCTGGCTGTAGTCCGCAGTACCGCCGCTGTGAAGGCCCAGAGGATCTCGGTCCGCGTGTAGAGCCCGCACTGCTTTGTGAACGGCCGGAGCGCTCGTACTGCGGCTCGTGGGTAGGAGAAGTCCGTCCACAGCACGTATCCTCCGGCTCTGAGCACCCGAGCGATTTCTGCAGAGGTTGGACCCCATGCAGCGATGTGTCTGGAGTGAGCGTCAGTCCGACTGCCTAGACTTCCCGTGTCCCTCCTTGGTGGCAGAATACGCGCAGAACCAGGCGTACATGCTGAACAGAACCAATGCGATGGCCACGAGCAGCCAGTTGGTCGAACCGAGTCCGAGCCTGTCGTCCATAGCTGAGGCCACGACACCCACGATAAGGCAAGCCAAACCGAGATAGTCAAAGACCACAGCCATAGTGACATGCCACTTGGGGCCTTTGCCGAACAGTAGAAAGCGTAACTCCTTTGGCACTTCCCCCATTGCGATCACCTCACTCCCCAGTGCTATTGGACAACGCCATTTAACTATACTCCCGTCTAGTTACCACCGACCAGCCAAGGTTGCGAGTTCAGAATGGCCTTGCTTTCTGGCGGCTGTCGATCCGACAAGGCCAATCCGGTTGTGAGGGAGCGCAGGGGGTTTTGCAGCATGTTTCGCGTGGTCGGCAGATAATGTGCCGAAGAGGCGGACTTCTGGATCAAGTATTAGGGTGCTGCGCAGGCTCTGCTGCTGCCCACCATCCGGTCTTAGATGGGATGAGAGGGACGGCCGCCCGGCGGTAGGCTGAGATCCAAACGGAACATGGATTCCAGCGAATCCAGGACGGGAGGATCGATGAGCGTGCAAATCAAGGCGAAGTCACCGGTCGCCCTCACGATCGGGGTGGACGTGGGGGATAGGTTCAGCCAGATATGCGTTCTTGATGGCGACGGCGAGGTTCAGGAGGAAGCTCGCATCCGCACCACGCCCTCGGCGTTCGGCCAGTGGTTTCGGTCGGCGACATCATCTCTCGTGGTGCTGGAGGCCGGCACCCACTCGCCCTGGATAGGCCGCCTCATTGCTGCCTGTGGTCACGAAACTATCGTGGCCAATCCTCGGCGGTTGCGCCTCATCTATCAGAATGACCGCAAGAGCGACCGGGTGGATGCTGAGTCTCTCGCTCGCCTGGGGAGGCTTGATCCTCGATTGCTGTGCCCCATCAAGCACCGCGGAGCGGAAGCCCAGGCAGATCTCGCCCTTCTGCGCAGTCGGGACGCTCTCATCCGAGCCCGCACGCTCCTGATCAACCACATGAGGGGAGCCTCCAAAGCGGTGGGCGGACGGCTGCCCAAGTGTTCGGCCAGAAGCTTCCACCAGAAGGTCGGGGGGCATATCCCGGAAGAACTGGCAGCGTCGCTGGCTCCGGAACTGGAGACTATCGCCAGACTGACCGCCCAGATTCAGGATCTCGACAGACGAATCGAGGATATGGCCACCACCAAATACCCGGAGATCAGTGCCCTTCGCCAGGTGCCCGGCGTCGGTCCCGTCACGGCCACCACCTACATCCTTACGATCGAGGATCCCGGCCGGTTTGCGCGCAGTCGTGCCGTTGGCTGCTACGTGGGGCTGCGCCCTCGGCAGGCCGACTCCGGTGATCAAAAGCCGCAACTGCACATCACGAAAGCCGGCGACGAGGCTCTTAGGTCTCTTCTTGTGTGTGCGGCTCAGCACATCCTCGGGCCATATGGCCCAGACACTGATCTTAGGCGTTGGGGTCTCGCCCTGGCTGAGCGGGGAGGCAAGGCAGCCAAGAAGCGTGCCGTTGTTGCTGTGGCCCGGAAACTGGCAGTGCTGCTCCACAGGCTTTGGGAAACGGGAGAGCTCTACGAGCCGCTACGCAACGCGCGGCTGCGGGGCGAGATAGAGCCGGGGATCCAGACAAGCATCAGCTGATTGGAGCGTGATCGAGCGATAGAAACCACCCAACTGCCCTGTCGGGGTGACTGCGAACGAACACTCGGGCCAATCGAGAGACCAGGCTTGCATGTCTTTCGGGAAGGCCGTGTCTTAGATTGCAGCACCCAGACCGGCCGGACCCCAACCTGCACCGGGGCGCGAAGGACTCGCTGCCTCACATGAGTGCGTATGGAAGCATGGTCGTGGGTCGGTTCCGCTCGATCGGTAATTGAAGGTCTCAGCCGCACTTGACTACGGCCGCCTTCTCATGGAAGAGCTCGTTTC
>CAZOJR010000288.1:0-2722 GCA_964580165.1 uncultured Gaiellales bacterium | reverse complement strand
CACCGATCCGCCTCGGCTGTAACCTGCTCCAACGTATAGCCCAGCTCGGTCGGCTCGAAGTTGGTTCTGCGTACCTCGGCAGGCACCATGGGCATTTTTTCGCGGGTGCCGTAGTCCACCGTCTCGGCCAGCTTCTCCCAGCTCTTCTGAGCGCCAAGATAAACGGCCAGGCGCCGGGTCTTGTCCTCGACATCTTCCACCACCGGCTCGCCACGCAGGTACTTGTCCATGTACTTGGCGACCGTTTTGCCGGCATTGATGGCCTCGATGATGGTACCGCCTCCGCTTACCGCGTCACCGCCCACAAAAACGCCAGGCTTGGTGGTCATGAGAGTGCGAGGATCGACCTCCAGATATCCGTACTTGTTGACCTGGATCGACTCGTCGCCGGTGAACGGTTTGAAATCCGGCTTCTGTCCCACCGCGGCTATGATGCTGTCGGCTTCGAGCACAAAGGGAGCCATGTCGGTCGGGACAGGTCTCCGCCTGCCGCTCTCGTCCGGTTCTCCCAACTCCATCTGCTGACAGACCAATCCCGAAACCCCGCCCGTACCTTTGCACTCCACCGGCAAGGACAGGTAGTGAAACACCACCCCTTCTTCCTCTGCCTCTTCAACCTCCCAGGTGTTGGCGGGCATTTCGTTTCTGGTGCGGCGATAGACCACCTGCACGTTCTTCGCCCCAAGGCGGATGGCAGTACGGGCCGCGTCCATAGCCGAGTTGCCTCCGCCCAACACCAAGACATCATCACCGATGTTTACCGGCTCGTGCAGAGCAACCTTCTTGAGAAACTCTATGGCGTCCATAGAGCCGGGCAGATCTTCGCCAGGAATGCCCAGAGGACGGCCCAAATGGGCTCCGATGGCCACGAAGGTGGCCGCGAACTCCCTCTCCAAGTCCTCCCACGTGATATCACGACCCACGCAGGTGTTGTAGCGGATCTCGACACCCTCTTGTTCAATGAGTTCGGTTTCACGGTAGATGACGTGCCGCGGGAGCCGGTACTCGGGAATGCCCACGTGCACCATCCCGCCCGGAACCGGCAGAGCCTCGAAAATGACAGGTCTATAGCCCCGGCGGGCCAGATAGTACGCGGCGGAGAGTCCTGCCGGTCCGGCGCCGATGATGGCAACTTTCTTGCCACAGGCGGCCTGCTTGTCGTCAAGCCGGCAGGTTACCTCCACAGGCCGTTGGCTCAACTGCGCGGTGGTTAGTTCGCTCACCTCGTGCGGACCTCCGGCAATCAGTGCAGGTCCACCGGCTGCATCCACCACCTCGGGCGTGGCTCCGGCTGTCGGGTTGCTGAGGCAGCCTGATGTGCACCGGTCGTCGGCCAAACCTTCAGCCCGGTCGGCCGCCCAACGCTTGATGTTGTTTATAGCCACCGGCTGGCCGGTCTGCGCAAGGGTGCAGTTGGTCTCACACGGATGGGGACAGGTGCGGCCGATGATGGTGGTCGCCAGGTGGGGATGCTCCTCCAGCGCTTGGAAGATATACGAAGCGCAATCGACCGTTGAAGGGCACGTGGACCGGCACGGCGCTGCCACCCAGCCATAGGCAGCCACAGGTTCACAGACCTGTCCGTCAGCGTGAGCGGCAAAGTCCTCGGCGCCCATGTCCAAGAGAGACAGGATAGGGTCGCGTATGGTGTTGGCAATGCCGCACCACGCCGAATCCTCAATAGACTCCGCCAGATAACGGATCTTGTCTACCATGTCATCCGCACCGCTATCCCCCACGTCACCCGCGGCCAGTTTCTCGAGCAACTCGCGCATCACGTCCACGCCAATCCGGCAAGGACCGCATCGCCCGCACGACTCCTCCTGAATGAGCCGTAGGTACTTCAAAGCCAGGTCCACAAAGCAGATGTCGCCGTTCACAACCACACCCCGCCAAGAGACAACGGCCTTAATGTCGACCATGTCGGGCTGCTGCATGCGGGCAACCACCTCTGCGGGATCGGGCCCCCCATACCTATCGGTAAGAGCCGCAACGGGCTGGCCGGTGATGACTTCAGGCGCCTGGGGCATGGCCTAAAAACCTCCCTGGAATGGCACACACGTGAAAAACCATACTATCGGCTTTTGATAATAACGCATTGCCCGGCTGCAGAGCCAGGATCGAGGCAAAGGCTACCGCCCACGCACGCTGGTCGTCCACAATTCATGCGAGACCTCGAACATTACGATACCTGTCTGAAAAACGAGCCTTCGAGAGTCTCGCCAGACCGGTGGCCCACCATCCTTCTGCACTCCTTGCTCTTGCCGCTGAGACAGGTCGAATACCGCTCCCCAATAAACAACGAGTGCATCTAGGAGAGCGAGGACCTTCTCGTTCGACGAGCCCCGTCTTGAGTGAAGTAGGGCTCGTAAACGATCAACCGTTTTACTCTTGTCGCTCGGAGCATTCTGTGTGGGGTAGAACCTCAGGACCGAGTCCGCGAATTCCTGCATGGCCAAGCGGCAGTCGTTCACGATTTCGGCGTAATGCAGATCGGTGTCGCCGAGCGCCAGCGCGCCGGCCGCTCGCGACCAGTAGTCAAAAGCCGCCGGATGCCGTTTGCGGAAATCCCGAGAATCCAGATAGGAATGCATCTCGTCCTCAATCTGGCCTCCAGGGTCAGTGCCACGCATGCGAGCATAGTACTCGACCCCATTGGGCGATACGGTGAACCGGCTCATGAACCTATCAGAGGCATGAACGGTGACCATGCCATGGCGCG
>CAZOJR010000287.1:2224-2723 GCA_964580165.1 uncultured Gaiellales bacterium | reverse complement strand
CAGGTACAGTGCAATGCAGCCTAACAATGCTGTCCATCAAATCGGGGCAAGTCCAGTATTGCCGTCTCAGCTTCTACGACGTCAGCGGCCACCGGCCCGTCGAGCGCAATCGCTCGTCCCACGAGTCTGTCAGGGATGTAGATTTCGTACTCGCACGATCGGCGGTCGCGGCGAGAGAGCCCGCTTCCCTGTTCGACCGCCCAGCGACGCTTCGTAACCTTGGCCATGCCTCCTCCTTGTTCAAGGTTATTCTACAAACTTGAACAAGATACTTCCCTATTCAAGGTTTGAACCGTACCGAGTTCGACAAAGACTCATCTGCTTGAGTAGGGCCCCTCGGCCACAACGCCCTCATGATGAACCACCTCTTCCGGTCCCGCCGGTATCGGCGGCAGTGGTCTCTCCGATTGCCCTGGCAACTCGTGCCGGTTGCCGCTACCATGGAGCCTGGGAGGTGTTGTCATGATCCGCGAACTGGAAGAGAACAGGCAGGCCGTGG
>CAZOJR010000287.1:0-2214 GCA_964580165.1 uncultured Gaiellales bacterium | reverse complement strand
TTCGGGGTGCTCCGTCTGTATGTCTTTGGTTCCTCCCTGCGCGATGACTTTCGCCCCGAGGATAGCGACATCGACCTGCTTGTTGAGTTTCAACCGGACGCATCCTACGCATTGGTTGATGCCTACTACGGCCTGCTTGACGAGTTGCGCAGCCTCCTGGGCAATGTTGATTTGATCATGGTGGGAGCAGTTAAGAACCCCTATATTGCGCGTACCATCGACCGCGACAAACAGCTTCTCTATGCAGCGTGATAGCCGGGCTTACCTAAACGACATCGTCGAAGCCTGCGAAGCTATCCGACAGGCGCTCACAGGCATGGATCTTGCAGCCTACGGCGCCAACAGGCTGGTCCGCTCGGCAGTAGAGCGTGAGTTCATCATCGGTGAGGCTATCGCCGCTCTTTCTCGTATGTCGCCGGATTTCTTCGGACAGATCACGCACGCTCGTCGTATCGTCGATTTCCGAAATCAGCTTGCTCATCAGTATTCGGAGGTCGACGACACTGTCGTATGGCTCATCGCCCAGCACGACGCGCCGGTCCTCTATTCCGAGTGTGCAGCCCTGCTGAGAGATCTGGGAGACGCGGAGGACTGACGCGGAACCCGGTGCCATCTTGGTGGCAGACCCCCCGGCGCTAGACGGACAGGACACCAGCAAAGCGGTATTCCCGCCATACAGAACGGTATACATGCACACTGGATACCGCTCTCCGGACCTACGCCAGAGCCCTCGAAAACCGTTGGGCCTCATTGAGGTCCCGGGGGTTCGAATCCCGCCCTCTCCGCTTATTTGAAGGGATTTTCAGTCAGAAGACCGGGCTCAGGAAGCCCGGTCTCGACGGACTCGGAAGAATCGAGCAGCACCTGCGCCAGACGGCCCGCAATCCACGCTGACCGCCGTGGAGGCACGGGAGTTGGCTACGGCTCAGCGAGGTAACGTCTGAAGACGTAGATGGCCCACCCGATGGTGTCTCGACCCCACCGAAGATAGGCGGCCTTCTCCTCATCCACTTGCCGCACAATCTCCGGAAGATCCGGGTCGTCCGGGTGTGAGCGTGCGTACTCGACCGAAGCGTACCACTGTAGTCCTTGGTATCTGTCCCAGTCGTCACCGTTGCTGACAAGAGTGTAAACGAGGTCGAGCCCCCGCTTCTCTCCGGCCTCTACATTGCCGATATGGGTTCCGAACGCCTCCTTCGGAAGGCCAAGAACCTGGAGGTACTCCTCACACGGCTCCTGCAGCCAATAGGGCTCACCCGTAATCACCCAGCCGCCGGGCGCGACCATGTATGTCAGCGCATCCAGAGTCCCGGCATGCCCCCCGTAGATCCAGCTGGCGCCCAGGCAGGAAGCCACTGTGAAGCTGTGAGGTTCCTTCGGTTTGAATTCGGCACCATCCATCTGGCTGAAGGTGACCTCCGCCTTGGGCGCTCGGACCTTCAGTCGCTCCCGCGCCTCGGCGATGAAGAACGGCGAAAGATCGATGCCCAGGCAATTGACGCCGTAGGCCTCGGCTATACGAATGAGAAACTCGCCCTTTCCGCAAGCGATGTCGATTACGCGCGCACCGGCGGGAAGCCGCAGTAGTCCCACAAGGTGGCCTAGCTTCTCCGCGCTGGTAGGGTCGCAGATTACGTGCTCGCGATGGGTGACATCGTAGAACTTCCACATATCCATGGATCAGTCCCTCAGTCTGCCTAGGAGTATTGGGCAGACGATACATGCGCCTTAGCTGTCGGTCAATGTCGTCATTTGGGAGCCGATGCTCGGGCGGAGTTCTACGCATCGAGCGCCTCGCTCAAGGACTGGCGGAGAAAAGAGCCGAATTGGTGGCGACTCGGGGCAAACTCGACGACAACAGTACTCGACGACAAGACACTCACAAGCAGCGCCCGGAACGATGATGAGGAAAAGAGCGAACGAACAAGAAGACGCGGGGCGACATACCACACTGACTTTTCCGCCCGCTGTCCGAGTCACCCCGGGGTATCAGGATCATGCCAGAATCGACAGCGCGGCAGCGGCCACAAAACCCAGCACGGTGAACAGACCCACCAGTCGTCCGCCATGTTCAAAGGCTTCAGGCATCATCGCGTCGGCCAGCATCGTGAGCATGGCCCCGGCCGCGAAAGCCTGAACGACACTGCCATCGGCAGCAGGAACCCACTGGATAAGGGAATAACCGAGCACCGTGCAGGCGGCCGAGACCATAAT
>CAZOJR010000286.1:0-2746 GCA_964580165.1 uncultured Gaiellales bacterium | reverse complement strand
CATCACATTGACCTCAACCACCATCGTCCTATACTCAATCTGTAGGGGGGCAGGCATCCTCCCCACGCGTTACCCGGCCGGGCCACCAGCAGAGGGCCAGTACGAGGCCAATGTCCCGCCTGTGTCCTTCTTCCGCATGGGGTCCACTCGAGAGGAGAGCCATGGGGGTTGGGGACATCATTGAGACCGTGGCCGAAGTCGCGGACAAAGTCCAGGAGGGAGTGGAGGTAGGACGGGCCGCGCCGACCAGACGAGGGCTTGGTTGGTGCAACTGGCTCATGATAGTCGGCAGTGTGGCTCTCACGTGCTTCTTCATCGTTCCACCAATCCTCGCTGAGGAATCGATGCGAAGGTGGCTCGGAGGGAAATCAAGCTATCCCACTTACGCCATCTGGCAGGGTTGGATCATCACGGGAGCGGTGACCATCGGCGTCTTCGTTGCCGGTATTGTCGGAATAGTTGAGAACGTGCGCCAGGGAGAAGGTTGGCCGGCGATCCTAGGGATCCCCCTGACCGCGCTTTCTATCGCCATTGTGATTGCGCCCTTGATCCTACTGCTCGTATTTGGCATAAGGCGCGGCCGCCGGGAGATGAAAGAAGCCCTCATCGCCGGCGTGCGCTCAGGAGCGGTGAAGACGACCAAGACCAGTTGGGTGGCGCCCTATTCGAAGTCACCCGACATTGGGAGGCTCGAACAAGAGGGCAATCTGCCCGCTCTTGTGAAGATGCTTGACCCCAAAGAAGCCGTATGGACCCGGTCGGATGCCGCAGAGGCGCTGGGTAGAATAGGCGACGAGCGCGCTGTTTTTCCGCTCATCGGTGTCCTTGAGTCCGGTCTCGCAAGTGAAGATTGGCAGGTAGCGGAAAACGCCGCAGAGGCACTGGGCCGTTTAGGCGACCCACGGGCCGTTCGGGCACTCACTACCGCTCAGACAAGCGCCGATCCGGATGTGGCTACGAGCGCCCGAGAAGCTCTCGCCCGGCTCCAGATCGAAAACAAACGTGTACCCCAGACGCCCGCGGTGATGACTTCTCCGATAATGGCCGCCGCATCGGCGAGCGGGATCGCCCCGAAATCTGCGTCGTCAAGTTCGACATTTCATACCCCCCAACGATCCTGGTGGGGCAGACGCGGAAGAGGCGCCAAAACCGAGCTTGTGCTCGCCGGGCTGGTAGTGGTTGGGGTGCTGGCCGGCACACTGACACCACTCGTGTTGGAAGCGCTGCGACCGTCTGACGCCGAACTGGTACAAACGCTCGCCACAACCACCGACCCCGACGCCAGACAGGCAGCTGTCGCAGATCTGGCGACCAGACACTCCGCCCAGGCCACAGAGGAGCTGATCGCGGCCGCCGGGACAAGCAGTACGGCGGAGGACGGACTCGCCGCGCTCCGAGATCAATACATCCACCTTCTAAACGCCCAGATGGACGACAAGACGTTCGAGAAGAGCGAGACGGCTCTCAAGGAGACTACGGACTGCCTTGGTCTAATCGGTGACTCCGTCTCCATAGACGCCCTGGGAGACTTCGCCTGCTCTTCTCAGTGCCCTCTGGCAAGCGTCCGGGTCGGTGCGGTGCACACCCTTGCCGGGACGAATGCTCCGGCCGCAGTGACGCACTTGATACGGGCGCTCGTGCTTCCTTCTCAGGCTGATCCCGGTGGAGCGATCGGTGAGGCGGCTTCGGCCGCGTTGGGCTCCATGCCAGAAGCCGTGGAAGAGCTCATAGAGGCAAGAATCGAGAACGAGGGCAGCACGACGGCCTGTCCGGCTATCGAAAAGACACTGGCCCGGGTTGGCGAACCGGCCATCCAGCCTTTGCTGGCCCAGATGGCTGACGTAGCCTGGGCCGACGACGTGCTCGCCGCGATTGGCGAGCTCGCCATCCCGGCCGTTTGCGGACAGCTGGACAGCCAGGAAGACATAGTCCGTTATCGGGCGCTCGGAGTCCTGCTGCGAGTGCACGCCGCCGATCCGGGCGCGGTCGTGGAGACGCTGATCAAACCGAACATGGTGCCCCTGCTCATCGAAGCCCGTATCAAGGCTCAGTACGGAGATGATCGCGATACGCACATCGCCACCGTTCTTGCGCAAATCGGAGAACCGGCGGCGGCAGCGCTCGTGGCCGTGTTACCCGCAAACGCCTGGGCAAGTACGATCCTGACGGATATGGGTGCGACGGCGGTGCCGGCCTTAATCTCGGGTTTGCAGAACGCAGACTCGAACATCCGGTTCGCTGCAGCGGACGTGCTCGTGGAAATGCAACGTTTGAATCCGGATAGCGTACCCACGCTGGTGTCGGCGCTGGATGAGGACAATCTCGAGTTCATCGCCACAAACTATGCCTTCTATATCAAATTGGGACGCTCCGGGACTGAGGAGACTCTGGCACGGGCGCTACATGCGTACGGCGGCAAGCAGATGGCCCTGGACTACCTGAACTGCGGCAATGCGCAGCTTGATGCAGCGGCTCGTGAGTGGGCGGCCGATCACGGCTACACGGTGTACACAGAGGAAGGAACATATTCCGGACCTCAGTGGGGTGAGGGGTAGAAGAGCAACACGGAGACATGTCCCGGCCGGACATGGCTGGAGACGGCACCCCTTTTCGGATAATCTAGATGCTATGAGCGACTCCTCTCAGAAGGCCGTCATGCTACGCCCCCATGTCTCGATAGGCGACGGCATCACCTTTGGGCCCGGCAAGATCGAGCTGCTCCGCAAGATCGGAGAAGGCCACTCCA
>CAZOJR010000285.1:319-2765 GCA_964580165.1 uncultured Gaiellales bacterium | reverse complement strand
CCACGCCACCTACCGGGTTCTCAGGACCTGTGTAGACGAGGGTGATGGTGTGAGGGAGAAGGCCGGTATCGACGGTGAAAGTCGAGGTGGCGGTGGTCGGGTTGCCCAGAGCATCGGTGCCGGTCACGGTCACCGTGTGCTCACCGTCGCCGAGTTCATCGAGAGTATCCCCGGAGACTTTGCTCACGATGACGTTGTCTACCTTGACCACCACGCTCGCAGCATCCCCGGCGTCATAGGTAAGGGTCGGAGTGTTATCGGTAATGGTGGAGCCGTGAACTGGGGAGGTGATGGTCACTACCGGACCGGTGGTATCCAGGGTGATGCTATCGGTGATCACCTCTGCGGAAATGTTGCCGGCCGCGTCTTTCAGCTGAACGTAGACCGACTTCAAACCATCACCACTGGAAAGCGTCCAGTTCTTGCCGGCGGCATAGGTTTCCCAGGAACTCCAGGTTGTCTGGTCGTTGCTGAAACGCATCTCGGTGGTATCAGCATCGGCGGTGAGCGTGAGAGCTACCGTCTGACTGGCGGTATGAGTGGCACCGCCGTTGACCTCGACGGTACCGGTAGGCGGCGCTCCATCGCTCACCACAAGCGTGAAGGTGACCGTGGCGCCATTGCCGGCTTCATCCTGAATCTGGCCCGAGACGGTGTATGAGCCCAGAGGAAAGTCACCCGGAACAATCATGGCCGTCTTGCTACCCGCCACGGCCCAGTGGGCGCCGTCGCACAGCGCCAAGGTGGCTCCGTCGATGTAGGCGAAGGGCTGAGTACCGTTAGCAGCGGCTATGAGATGACTGAGATAGGGCTCGGGCACCCCGCGAGCCGTGTAGTAGGCTTCAAGCTGTGCCGCCGTAACTCCGGTAAGGCCAGTGAGGTAGAGACCGAACATCTGGCTCTTGAGAGGTTCCGAGACACTCTGACCGCTGAAGAATAGAGTGTAGTCGTCAGCAGGCACCCTATTGGTGGACAAGGTGCCGGTATTGGTCAGAGAAACGAAGCCGAGAGCGTAAGGAGCACCACCGTTCAGAGCGGCATTCAGGCCACCCAACATAAACGTGGGCGGCGTCTCATCGTTGACTGTGAAGGTGGCACTATCCTCATCCCACAAAGAACCAGGATCGGTGGCACGGAAGGTAATGGTCTCGGCGCCGTGCCACCCGGCATCCGGGATGCTTATGGTGGCCACCCGATTAACGATGCTCACGGTGAGATCGCTGTTGCCGTCGTAGGTCCAGGCGATCTCGGCGTCGCTGTTATCGGGGTCGGAGACATAGCCGTCCAGATTGATCGTCGTGAAAGCCTGCCCCTCCGCAATTGTCTGGCCGGGAATATCGGAGACTACCGGCACCTCATTGACGTTGGTCACGGTAATGGCGAACTGCTCGTCATAGAACAGACCACCTGCGTCCGTAGCTCTGACCGTCACCGTGTAGGAATTGGCGGTTTCGTAGTCGAAGGAGTCCGCGGCTCGCAGCGTAGTGCCGTCGGGCGCGATATTGAAGTGGATGTTGTCGTCAACGTCGACCGGCAAACTGAAAGTCAGCGTGTCCCCGGCATTCGGGTCAGTGCCGCTCAGAGTGCCTATCACTGCGTCCGCCCCGGCATTTTCCGCAACCGTCGCATTAGAAAGGCCAATGTCAGTCGGGGCGCTGTTGCCTTCCGCCGGCTTGATAGCCGCTGCGACGACCACCCACATGCTGTCGGCGGCCGCCGTCCAGCTCATCGTGACCGACGTGTTACCGCTGGCCGGTTCTACACTGGCCGCGCCGCGGCAGTTAGCGATATATGTGTTCCAGCCGGTGAGCTGGGTTTGACCTTCGCCGGCGTTCAGATCTGCGGGAGGATTACCTCCAAGAAACGCCGTGTCGAATACCAACTCGTCACCAGTCAGGCCTTCCAGAGTCACAGCCGGAGTGGTGTTATTGCTCGGGGAGTACTCTCCGCCAGTAACCCCTATGGGATCCGTCTGATCAACCCCCGCGAAGTTTGCCGCACCGGCCACAACTCCGGCCGTCACGGTGCCCTCTGCGAAGGTTACCGTCACCACGCCCGAAACCCCCGACGGTGGATCGATCAAGCTGTAGATCGCCGCGTAGCGGTAATTGCTCCCGTGCTTCTGCGTTACCTCCGGACTCAGTGGCAACGCCGTCTCGCTACCATCGGGAGTGAAGGTGACCGACTCTATGGTTCGCGCATCCGTATTACTGTTCCAAGATACGCCGACCAGCATCAACCGGTCTGTCCCCGTACCCGTGGTGTGGTTGAGGTTGACGGTCTTGACATCGTCGGCCGTGGTAACAGAGACCGGAGCATACAAAGGCGGAGGCCCGGCATAGTTGTATCCGACCGTGTTGTCGGTGCTCGAACTGGCATCGTTGGGGTTGCCGGCTCCGTCCTGGGCCACATCGGCCGGGATGCTTGCTATCACCGTACCGCTCTG
>CAZOJR010000285.1:0-309 GCA_964580165.1 uncultured Gaiellales bacterium | reverse complement strand
GTCCCGGGCCACGCCGGCATTGATACCGGCGACAATGTTACCCGAGCCGCTCATCCCGCTCACGGCCACGTTATAGGTGGCTCCGCTTCCGGTTACCACAGCGGCGAGAGCACCGGGGGCGGTGCTGGCCGAGAGATTCACATCCCCCGTTTCAAAGCCGGTAACCGGCTCACTGAACACGACGGCGAAATTGACCGGCGAGACGCTGGTGGGATCGGCTTGCCCGGAAGCCTGGTTGATGGTCACGCTGGGAGGCGTGGTGTCGTAATCAAAGGTGACCGTGTTGTCGGTGCTCGAACTGGCGTAGTT
>CAZOJR010000284.1:1623-2787 GCA_964580165.1 uncultured Gaiellales bacterium | reverse complement strand
ACCACTGGATCACCGGGCGCGTCGACGACGTTATCAACGTTTCCGGCCACCGCATGGGCACGGCGGAAATCGAGTCGGCCCTGGTGAGCCACGATACCGTCGCTGAAGCGGCTGTTGTGGGAATGCCTCATCCCATCAAGGGACAGGGCATTTACGCCTACGTCACGCTCAACGCCGGCGTTGAGCCTTCGGACGAACTGAAGAAGCAGCTGGTCAAGCATGTGCGGACGGAAATAGGACCCATTGCCACTCCCGACGTCATCCAGTGGGCACCGGGTCTCCCGAAAACCCGCAGCGGCAAGATCATGCGCCGTATCCTCAAGAAGATCGCGGCAAACGAAATCGGCGACTTGGGCGACACCTCGACCTTGGCCGATCCCAGCGTGGTCGACAACCTGGTCGAGCATCGCCAGCAGTAGTCACCCCGACACATATATCAGATGCGCAGTGGGGCGGCCGTAAGGCCGCCCCACTCTACTTCACAACCAGGCTCACCAGCCGCCCGGGGACCACCACCTCTTTGACCAGAGTCATGTCCTCGAGATACCTGGCCACACCGGGCAAGCTTTTCGATGCCGCCAGCACATCGGCGTCAGCGGCATCTCTGGGCACCGTCACCCGATCCCGCACCTTGCCGTTGATCTGTACGGCCAGCTCCACCATCTCTCCACTCAAGAACCGTGGGTCAGCCTCCGGCCACGGCTCATCCCACACCTCACTTCTGCCCATCATCTGCCAGAGTTCGGCTCCCATATGAGGAGCGAACGGCTCGAGCAGGCGCACCATCATCTCCAAGGCATAGGCGAGCACCGCACCACCGACCCGGGCCACGTCCCCGGCGGTTTGCGCCACGTCCCCAGCCTGCGTGGCTTCTCTGATCCGCGTCACCCCGATTTCGTTGCTCAGCTCCATGATGGCCGAGAGGGCTGTGTTGAAACGGAACCGCTCCCCCATGTCCGCACCGGCCTTCTGGATCACTTGATTTGTCTTGATCAGCAGGGCGCGGTCTGCTGCCGAGAGAATCTCCGGGTCGAAGTCACGTCCGCCACCGCCGCGGGAGCACACACTTCCACATTCATCCGCCCGGTCGCTACCGGCCGCGAACAGTCCTCCATCTACCGCGTCGCTCACCTGGCGCCAAACCCTGCCCAAGAAGCGATATAT
>CAZOJR010000284.1:1022-1613 GCA_964580165.1 uncultured Gaiellales bacterium | reverse complement strand
CCTGGTCGTTCCACTCCGCGTCGCTCTCGGCCGGTCCCATGAAGAGCACGTAGCTCCGCACCGAGTCGGCCCCATACTTGGCAACCATCTCGTCGGGACTGACTACGTTACCCTTGCTCTTGGACATCTTCGCGCCCTTGTAGTAGATCATCCCCTGGGTGAACAATTTCTTGAACGGTTCCTCAAAACCAACCAGACCCAGGTCGTACAGCACTTTGGTAAAGAAGCGGGAGTACATCAAGTGGAGGATGGCATGCTCCACACCTCCGATGTATTGATCCACCGGCAGCCAGTAGTCCACCGCCGACCGGTCGAAGGCTACGTCATCCCGGCCGGCCGACGTGTAACGCAGGTAATACCAGGACGAATCAACAAACGTATCCATGGTATCGCTCTCCCGCCGAGCCGGCCGTCCGCACACCGGGCAGGTAGTGTTGATCCAGTGCTCGGCGGCAGCAAGGGGTGACTTACCTTTGGGCGCGTAGTCACTAATATCGGGGAGCAACACCGGCAGGTCCTCTTCAGGCACCGGGAGTTCACCGCACTCTTCACAGTAGACAATGGGGATCGGCGCGCCCCAGTAACGCTGCC
>CAZOJR010000284.1:0-1012 GCA_964580165.1 uncultured Gaiellales bacterium | reverse complement strand
ATCTCAGAAAATACCAGGATGAACAGACAAACGTATCCAGTGTGTCCGGATCCCGCCTGGCCGGACCGTGACAGACCGGGCAGGTTGTTTCCATGAACTGGCTGCTTTTTTTCAACGGCGATTCCCCATCCGGCGTGAAAGCGACATCATAAGGCAATCTGACCGGCAGCTGATCTTCCGGCACAGGAACGGCGCCGCAGCGATCACAGTAGACAATGGGAATCGGCGCGCCCCAGTAACGCTGCCGCGACACCAACCAGTCACGGAGCTTGTAGTTGACGGTGAAATCAGCCTCGCCCCGTTCCCTCAGCCACTCGGTTACCTTGACAATCGCCTCATTCTTGGATAGGCCGTTGAACCGGCCGCTGTTCACCAGTACACCGTCACCGGAGTAGGCTTGCGTGAGCCTGCCGCCGGCGTCCTTGTATTCCGGCGGAGAATCGATGACCTCGATGACCTCCAGCCCGTATTTCTCGGCGAAGGCAAAGTCGCGCTCATCGTGTCCCGGAACGGCCATGATGGCACCGGTGCCGTAGTCCATCAGCACGTAATCCGCCACGTAGATCGGGATCTCCCTGCCGGTGACCGGGTTGATTGCGTAGCGGCCGGTGAAGACGCCGGTCTTCTCCTTCTCGATGCTGGCCCGCTCGATGGCCGAGGTGTTCATGGCCTTGGTGACATAGCGCTTGACCTGTTCTTCTTGGGTGGTACCGGCAACCAAGTAGTCCACCAGGGGATGCTCCGGTGCCAGGATAAAGAAGGTCGCTCCGAACAGCGTGTCCGGACGGGTCGTGAAGACAGTGACGCTGGCAGGGGCGTCCGGCAGAGCCGCCGGAACGGCATCAGCCTCGCGAGCAGCATCAGCCGCCGCAGCCACCCCAGCCGGCGCCTTGACGGAACCTTCACCCTCCAGTGGAGCGATAGTGAAGATTACCTCAGCTCCCGTCGATTTGCCGATCCAGTTGCGCTGCATGGTCACCACCCGCTCCGGCCAGGACTCCAGTTTTTCGAA
>CAZOJR010000283.1:0-2791 GCA_964580165.1 uncultured Gaiellales bacterium | reverse complement strand
TCGCTGGATCGGCGCGCCCTGGGCGACGTGGTGTTCGGCGACGAGACGCAGCGAAAAAAGCTGGAAGGAATCATTCATCCAGCGATTCAAAGGGATCTTTTAGAGCAGTTGGATCAGGCCGGCGAGGAAGGCGAGGAGTTGGCGGGCCTGGTCATACCCCGAAGCAGAGGGTCCATCGGGTTGCTCAACGGTACCTCTGAAGACCAGCACCATCCCCTGTCTGAGCGCATTCGTGGGAGCGCCCACGCCACGATTCTCATCGTCCGGCGGCACTTCTAGCAGCACAACCTCTCCGATGGCCGTGTCCACGGCAGGCATGTCTTTTGCAGCCGCCCCCGCAGCAGTCTCGCGAGTTACGGAGTCTACCCGCCTCAAACTCCTGACTGTGGCTGTAGCGCTCTGCCAGCCCCCATATGATTTGACTACACCGGTGATGACCAATTCGGATTCGACCGACAGTCCAACCATCGAAGAGAGATCACCGCTCATGAGCGTGGCAACTCTGACATTCCCGCCCAGATACCCGGCAAAAAAGCCGACCAGTATCACCGATACGACTATCAGACAGGAAACTACCCGCGAATACGACCGGACGGCGCAGACACAACACGGCATGTGTACTGCTCGCCGCGGCCTCTCCCCCGCCAGAGCCATGCTGACGACTGCACCCGCAAGCGTAACCGTCAGGCCAGCAACCGCCAGAACGATCCTCGGACCGGTCAGAGCCGACAACGAGAGACCGAGAGCGCAGGCAAACGTGGTGAAACGAGCCAGCCCTGCCCTACGCACAAACCAGCCGGCCGGGTCACGCCCGCGATCTCTTGATGACCGCTTTGCGCGACCGTACATACGACCCGGGTCCGTTTCTTCTACAATCTGGGTCTCTGGGTGCCCGGAGCTGTCCACAAGCCCCTTACAGTTCTACCAAGGGTCGCAACTGCTCCAGCTTGGCCGGGCCGATGCCGGGAACATCGGTTAGCTGATCGACAGACGTGAAGGGACCGTTCGCCTCCCGGTACGAGATGATCTGCTGGGCCAATGAAGGACCGATACCCGGAAGGGTGTCAAGCTCCTCAAGAGTAGCGGAGTTCAAGGAGACGACACCCGCCTTGGAAGTACCGCCAGATGGCGCCTCACCGGTCATCCCACCGGTCACGCCCGCTGACGACTGAGTAGGCGTCTCGACGCCCCCCTCCCCCGACTCACCCTCTCGGGGTATGTATATCCTGCAGCCATCGGTCAGTAGAGCAGCCAGGGCGACCGCTTCTTGATCCGCTTCATCGGCGAAGCCCCCAGCCTGGAGCACGGCTTGGAAGACACGCGAACCCGCGGGCACCTCATACACACCAGGACGCCGCACAGCCCCGGCCACCTGCACCCACATCTGAGGCATCTGGGTAGTGGTCGTGGCCGGCGAGGCGGTCGAGACCCCAGTCTGGCTTACGCCACCGCCGGATACGTCCTGGACGGCAATACCGTCGGTGGAGAAATCGCCCGCGCTCCCGCCACCGCCCGCGCTCTCTGCGCCATCGCCCGCATCGATGACCAACTCATCCGCTGATCCGGTGGCACCGCCCCTCATCGACAGCAGGCCGAACGTCCCGACCACGAGCACCACGAGGCCGACAGCTATGTAGACAAACAGACGTCTTGTCGGAACAGCAGACATAGCCGGAGCCTACCGCCACCACAGACGCGCACGGATACGACCATGGGCCTACATAGGCACGGCTAGGTGTAGCTCACGGCAAGAGGATACGGAGATCCCGGATATGCGGCGACCCGGGCGGATTACCGCCCGGGTCGCCGCCGGACCAAGTCATAGTCAGTAGTTCTGACCGTACACCTCGAAGTAAGCTATCGGCTTACCGCAGAGAGGGCAGACCTTCGGAGCCTCTTCACCTTCGTGTACATAGCCGCATTCAAGACACTTCCACAGCACCGGCTCATCTTTGCGAAACACCATTCCCGCCTCAACGCTGGTCAGCAACTTGCGGAAGCGCAGCTCGTGATACCTCTCGGCCGACGAGACTTTCCGAAAGACAGCGGCCGCCTTCTTGAATCCTTCGGCCTCGGCCACATCAGCAAAGTCAGGGTACAACGTACCCCACTCCATGAGTTCCCCCTCCGCCGCGGCCAGTAGATTCACGGCAGTCTTATGTACCGGCCCTGCCGGATAAGCCGCCGTAAACTCGGGCATACCCCCATCGAGCAGGCTGAAGAAACCAAAAGCGTGAGCCCTCTCGTTGTCCGCCGTTTCGCGGAAGAGATTGGCTATCTGCAGATAGCCTTCTTGCTCGGCCACTTCGGCATAGAAAGTGTAACGACTGCGCGCTTGCGACTCGCCGGCGAAAGCCTTCATGAGATTCTGCTCGGTTTTGGAACCCTTCATTTCCATACGAGACCCATCCTCCTATCGCGAGATTGATGGCCGTATCCTACCCAGACAGGCCACAGACTAGTCGGAGGCACGTGGTGAGCACGCGTGGTGGGCCCATGTAGTAGACCCACGGTGGGTACACGTGGTCATTGCGCAGAATGGAGAGCCCCGGCCAGGAAAGTGGCCACTCGTTCACCCACTTCGCGCTGCTTGCCCTCCAAAAAATGATCCGCATCCTTCACAACACTCAGGGTAAAGTTAAGCCCCAGTTTTATCAGAACCCGTTCAACTTCTTCCGGATAGCCGAATTCGTCGTTCTCAGGACAGATTGCAAGCACCGGACCCCTATATACACTGAGCTTCTCCAGAGTGTCGGCAGGCAGCTTATCCCAGGAAATCCCAAACGCCACC
>CAZOJR010000282.1:0-2793 GCA_964580165.1 uncultured Gaiellales bacterium | reverse complement strand
GCCGGCGCTCTCTGGACGCGATTGCTCTGCTTCGTGTTGCTCTCACTCGTGTTTGTGAGAACCACAGAGCCGCAACATCTCGTTCTCAGTCTGGTGCACCAGTTTCATCTCAACTACCGGGTGGCCTACGGAACCCTGGCAGGCTACCGCTTGCTCCCCTCGTTCCGGACGGATTACCAGACCATACGGGCGGCCCACAAGGTCCGGGGGATGGAAGAAACGGCTGGCTGGCTATACGTGTGGACGCGCACCCGCCGTTACGCGATCCCGCTGCTGGCCGGTGCGGTCCGCAAGGCTGGACGGGTTGCTGTGGCCATGGATGCCCGGGCTTTTGGCGCTTTCCCCGGTCGCAGCGGCCGGACCTATCGAGAACGCATGATTGTTCGTCGCTCTGACTGGTTGCTTCTGGCCGCTGTGATTGTGATAACCGCGGCGGTTGTCGTAATTCTATGGCAGGTCAGTCTTACCCGATTCGTCCTGCGATAGGGGTTATTCGTAGAAGCGGATCTCGGAGAGTTCCACGCCCCATCTTTCGTCGGTGAGCTGGGCGAGTTCTGTGAACCAGAGGCGCCCGGAGGTTATCGGCTCTCGGAGCGATATTCTCTGAGTTGACTCACCGTCGAGGTTCGCGAGCTTAGCCATGCCGTCGGAATCCAACACCTGCAGCAACTGGCCCTTCCATCCTTCTACCGACGATACTATCTCGATAATGGTTGCCTCACCCTCGAGCGTGAAGTCGATCCCCACCCCCGTCTTCAGGTCGCCGAAGGCGGTCGACCGGTAAAGCTCTGTGGTCCAAACGGTGCTCTCCTTGCCGTCAATGAGGTTGGGAAGCTTGTCGGGGTTCTCCACTGCGTCGCCCTCGGGATCGGCGTCTTGCAGATCGGTGACGGCCACCGATGCCGGTTCTCTGGTGATGGTGAGACGGAGCACGTCATCATCGGCCTTCATCTCCGGTTCTGGGTCTTGCTGCAGCACGATGCCTTCTTGCCTATCGAAAGAGGGAATCCGGTCGGTTACCTCCACCTCCATGCCGGCTTCCTCGGCCAATGCTTTCGCCTCGTCGACCGTAAGACCGACGACGGAAGGGGCGCCGTCTCCGGTCAGGGTGACGGCCAGGACAATGGCGACGACCACCACGGCAATTGCGGCCAAAGCGCCGATGATCTTCCGACGACGTTGGGCCCGGCGCTTACGTGTCAGCTCACGGGCGTGCTGGCGCATCCACTCAGCTTCTTCGGCCTCGTCGTTGTCGCCGGGTGTTGACGATGCTCTTGCCGGGCCATGGCGTGTTCCGCGGTCCTCGCGGCGCTGGGAACGTCTCTGCGATTGTGTTACCTCCGGTACTCTTTGTGGTGCGTACAGACCCAGCCCTACGAGTGCGCCCAGCAGCTCGTCCATGGATACAAAACGGTCCTCAGGAGATTTCTCCAGGCACCGCATGACCACTTTCTCCAAGCCGGCGGGCAGGTTAGCTCTTACTTCACTGATGGGAGTAGGAGTCGCGTTGAGGTGCATGCGGGCAATCTCGGGCATGCTGGTGCCGTCGAACGGGGGATGGCCGGTCAGCATCTCATACATGACCACACCCAAGGAGTAGATGTCCGAGCGGGCATCTACCGGCTTGCTTCTGATCTGCTCGGGCGACATGTAGCGGGCGCTCCCGATAACGGATCCGGCTCGAGTGACGCGGGTCCAGTCGGGCCCTGTGGCAATACCGAAATCTGTGACCTTGGCGTGGCTGTTGCGGTCGATGAGGATGTTTTGTGGCTTCACGTCGCGATGCACTATGCCGGTCGCATGGGCCGCGGCCAACCCTTCGGCCACTTGTCCTGCTATGCGCCCAAAGTCAGCAATGCCTATGAGGCCTTCTCTTATCAGCTCCTTGAGCGACCGTCCTTCGACATACTCGAAAACGAGATAATCATCGTTTTCGCTTGTTCCACGGTCGATAAGAGTTACCAGATTGGGGTGGGAAAGCTGGGCAAGCGCGCGCCCCTCACGGTCGAATCTGGCCCGTGTCCGTGGGTCTTCGTTCAGAGGTGGCTCCAGCCGCTTGACGGCCACATTTCGCTGCAAGCGCGTATCCCAGGCCTGGTACACGATGCACATGCCGCCACGGCCCAATACCCGGCCGAGACGGTATCGGTTCTTCAAAAGCGGTCCGCTGGCGTTGTCTTCGTTGTTATCAGCCATATGCTAGTCCGGAAGCTCGTGGCTCTTGGACACAGAGTACCGAGACACTATCATAGAACCTGTCCAATAATGGGAGGTGGCGTCGAGTGATCTACTACGTGATCCCCCGCGAGCTAGCTGATAAATACTACAACGAATTCAAGAAACGTTTCGAGGGTGTTGAAGGCGTCGAGGTCATCATCGACAGACGCGAGGAAGAACGACGGTCGCAAACCGAGGGAGGGGGAAAACGGGTTCTTCGTGACCGGCGGCGCCGTCGTATCAGTGGTTCATTCCCGGATGTATGAGCATGTCTGGTTCTGGCCTCAGGCTGGATCTACACAATCACACCCATTTTTCTGCTGATGGGCTGATGTCTCCGGCTGTGTTGCTCAAGACGGCGAGGGCTCGGGGAATTGACTGTATAGCTATTACCGATCACAACAGCGTGCAAGGGGCGCTCAATGCTTTGGCATTGAGCGCCGCCGATCCTTCGCTGCCCCGTGTCATCCCTGGGATGGAGTTGCTCACGACTGCCGGTGAAATTATCGGCCTGTACGTCCACGAAGCCATCCCCCCAAGACTTGGGTTGGAAGACGCGGTCGCGTGCATCAGGGA
>CAZOJR010000281.1:1418-2814 GCA_964580165.1 uncultured Gaiellales bacterium | reverse complement strand
AGCTGGAGCTATAGGGACTCCAACTCGGTCCGAAGCCCACCACTCCCTCAGCGAGACATATAGTGACCGTTGTCACCTTCAGAAACACGCCCATGCGTATCATGATGCCCTCTCCCCTGTCGACGCAGCCAGTCTGCGCCGGTCCTTGGAGTGGACTCAAGAGCCTTAGCACTGCATATCCAGAGGATCGAGCACCCCTCATGGCCCCTAACCGACCTAGCCTTTTCTTATATCACGCGATCCACCCTGGCCACAACAGTATGTTTGCTGGGTGTTGGATATTCACTGCCACAAGAATTCGCCAGCCGTCCACGCCAGTTCACTGCAACCCCGGTCAACCGGGCAGGTTCTGTGCTCTAGCCTGACCGATCGATGGCTTGTCCCCAAGCTCAGCATCCTTCAGCTTGAGCCGCCTGCCCCTTAAAGAACCGGTTGTAGGCCGCCTGCGAGATGCCCCAGAGGATGAAGACATCCGCCGCCGTCATCGTCCCAGCGTTCCAGGAACCCAGAAACCCGAGAACATCCCCTTGGATCCAACTGGTCGCGAGCGCGACGACGATACTGAGGACCCAGGCTAGAACCATGCGGGCCGCATTCTCTTCCGGGGTCCATTTCTCTAAGCGCTTGGAGGAGTGCGCTCGCGAGCCCGTTGGCTACCCAGACGAGGGCCACCCGGCTGACGATCTCGTACCAACTCATCATGGGCAACGCCCGTGTTGGTGAATCAAACCACGCTCATGGTGTCCTAGTGCCTTGGACACGCCAGCATCAGCGTCACCCCAGACGTCAACTCACGCCGTAGCGGCAACGGATGATGCATCCGCCGCCAAAACAGCGGCGCTGTTCATGCGCGGGTTGACGAAAGCCGATACCAAGCAGAGGACGAATTGCGCGCATAAGCCAGCCCATGAACTGTCCGACGGAGGCGGTAGATTACTCGCATGAACCCTTCAGATAAGACCAGCCCCCGGGCAACGTGCGAACTCGCCTTCGAAGCGCTTGCCAGATCAGTCGATGCTCTCTTTGAGAGGCATGCCTACGATGCCCATCCAGGCGTCTGCGTGGAGGGGGACATTCACTTCAAGGCTTTCCCCAATCCCGGCCGGGAGCTATTCAAAGACCTCGCCGGACTTGCCTACGCCGGGTTGAACCTCATCGAGCACAACCACCAGTGGCCTCTGGCCGAAGGCTACCGCTTCTGGTACACACTTGGCGTGGCCGTCAGCAACGCGGCTTCCGGTTACGCCGACGCCGAGCAACCGGAGCGGGTGCCGGAGGAGCCGGTCAGGATCCTGTTCGGCTCCCTTCTCGATTTCCTGCCCTACGCGTGCAACCAGCCGGGTGACTGGGTCATCCGAACCGCGGATGCCCTCGCGAGTCTCTATGCGGCATTCCC
>CAZOJR010000281.1:0-1408 GCA_964580165.1 uncultured Gaiellales bacterium | reverse complement strand
GATGGTCTCCGGGAACGCGTAACGCAGGCCCAACACTCCGCCTCCACGTCGGCAAGCCTGTTATCGGCGGTGAGAGAGAAGTTCGATGAGACGTCCCACGCGAAGCCTCCAGGAGAAGCTGTTTGATTCAAGGGCGCGTGCGTCATTCGTCGTAATCCCGGCCTGAGTTGTGCCCAGCGCACGCGACGCAAGGCGGCCAATTGAGCCCAGAGAGGAAGGCAGGAACACATGTACTATGAGCGCGGTCTAGTCCCGGAGCTTTTTTCCCTGCTATTGCCAGGGGGCCGGTCTCCTTCACGTACTCCTTGAGAAGGGCGATGCGCTCCTCGCGAGCCTGTTCGAGCACGATGACCTGCCGGGCCAACCTGCGCGCCTGGGCGTCCTTGAGAGGCGGCGGGGGCGTAGTCCCCCAGTAGCTGCGGTAGAGGGTGCACTTGCCCACCCGCTTGAGCGGGCACCACTGGCAATGGGTCCCGGGCACGCGCTCGCCCTTGAGGTCACCGGCAAAGTGGGCGGCCAGGCGGTAGCGCAGGTGCTCCTTGAAGGCGTCGGTGTCTCCGCGGGTGAAGACGGCCTCGCCCTTTTGCGGCAGACTGAGTCCGTAGCGGGAGAGGAGCAGCCGTCCTTCCACCCGATCGATGTGGGGGAAGGTGTCAAGTACCAAGAGGGCGTAGGTCTTCAGCTGGAAGTCGTCCTTCACCCGCGAGTCGGGCCAGATGCTGTACTGCGACTTCACATCGAAGATGCGGGCGATGCCGTCCCCCATCTCCAGGTAGTCCAGGCGGCCCGTCACCGTGCAGACGTTCCCGTCGGTGAGGTTGATGTCAGTATCGAGCGCCTCTTCGGTGCCGTAGAAGTAGGCCGGCCGGTATTCCAGAGCACGTGCCACGTTGTGGGCCTGCTCGGCCACGTCCCGGCGCTGCTCTGCGGTGAGGGCCGGGAAACGTGTGTAGACGTCCGCGAGCAGCGGTCCGGTCGCGCTCCAGTCCGTCTGCCGGCCGCTCTCGAACAGCTGCCCGACGTAGCGGCTGAAGAAGTCGTGGATGGCGGTCCCGCGGTAGGCGACCGGTCCGGAAGGACCTTCCAGACCCTCGACCGAGAGCGCATGCGCCATGGCCGGGCAATGTTCCTCCAGGTGCCGTAGGGTCGACTGGCGGATGGTGTACGTGCGGGATGTCTGTGAGTGTCGGTGTCATGCTGCGGCCCTCGGCACCCGATCGGTGATCTGAGCGAGCCAGCCCGCGTAGGCCTCCAGGGTGCCGTCCGTCTCGGCTTTCGCGCGGTTGGCTTCCATGACGGCGATGGCGGCCGTCTTCTTGGCCTCGGGGATGGGCGAGGCCGCGAGCGCCCGCTTGTAGGCGATTTCGGCTTGGACCACCTCGCCGGGGACGCCGACGTCCAGAGGGTC
>CAZOJR010000280.1:0-2836 GCA_964580165.1 uncultured Gaiellales bacterium | reverse complement strand
GAAGACCAGTTCGTGAAGTACTCCTACCCCATGAAGGGGTGCTCGGAGATCCATATGATCTGGACCGACTCCCCCTGCTGGATCACCTGCTGGAACGACAGCAACTCCTACATCAAGGGTCTCCTCAGTCCCAAGGTGGAGTTCATCCTTGCTCAGCAGCCCTGGATGGAGAACGACTGCCAGTTCGCCGATCTGGTACTACCGGTGAGCACCAAGTTCGAGAGCAAGGACATTGCCGCCGACACTATGAACGGCAGCGTGGCCGCTCTTATATACGACGATCAGGCCATCGAACCCAGAGGCGAGGCCCGTAGTGACTACGAGATCTGCTGCATGATCGCCGAGCGGCTTGGCCTGCTTAGGGAGTTTACCGGCGGGCGAAGCGTGGATGAATGGATCAAGGCGGGTTTCGACGGCTCCGGCGTAGAGGATATGACCACGTTTGAGGAGTTCAAAAAGAAACGTTACTTCGTAGCCCCTACCGCAGACGACTGGAGGGAGCATCCGGTCGGTCTCTCGGAGTTCTACGCCGATCCCGAGAGTCATTCCCTGCACACTCCTTCAGGCAAACTCGAGATCTACTCTGAGCGCTTGGCCACCATGTTCCCGGACGATACGGAGAGACCCCCGATACCCAAGTGGATTCCCTACGGGGAGACCCACCAGGAGAGCTTGGAGCACCCGCGATCTAAGGACTATCCGCTGCTTCTTATCTCCAACCACGGCCGCTGGCGTGTGCATGCCCAGCACGACGACGTTACCTGGCTCAGGGAGATAGAGACTTGCAAGATCACCGGTCCTGACGGCTACGGTTATCAACCGGTGTGGATCAACCCCGCGGATGCCGGAGAAAGGGGCATCAAGCATGGGGACATAGTAAGGATATACAACGAGCGAGGGGCGGTGCTCGCCGGCGCTTATGTTACCGAACGCATAGCCAAAGACAGCCTCTCCATTGACCACGGAGCCCGCTATGACCCCATTGTGATCGGAGAGCTGGATCGCGGCGGGGCCATCAATACCATCACTCCGCACAAGACCACCTCCAAGAATGCTACCGGCATGGCCTGCGGCGGCTTTCTGGTGGAAGTGGAACCGGTGGATCTGGAAGAACTGAGGCGAAAATACCCCGAGGCCTTCAAGCGCCCCTACCATGCCGGAGCCGGTCTGTGCGTGGAACGGGTGATCGATAAGGGAGAAAGGAAATGAAGGCCCTAATAGTCGATCTTACGCGCTGCAACGGCTGCTACAACTGTCAGTTGGCCTGTAAAGACGAGCATGTCGGCAACGATTGGTCGCCGATCGCCAAACCTCAGCCGGACACCGGCCAGTTCTGGCTCCGGCTAAAAGAGCATGCCCGCGGGGTCATGCCCCGAGTAAGAGTGGTCTATCAACCGGTAATGTGTCAGCATTGTAGCGAAGCTCCCTGCATGAAAGCCTGCCCGGTAGATAAGGGCATCTACCGGCGTAATGACGGGGCGGTGGTGATAGACGCCGAGAAGTGCACCGGATGCCGTAGCTGTGTGGACCTCTGTCCCTACGGGACCATCTACTTTAACGACGACCTTGGGCTTGCCCAGAAGTGCACGCTATGTGCTCACCTACTCGATAGGGGTTGGAAGGAGCCGCGCTGCGTGGATGCCTGCCCTACTTGCGCTCTCATTTTCGGCGAGGAAGAGGAGCTTGCCGGCCGCATCGCAGAAACCGAGATCTTCCATCCCGAGCACCAGACACATCCCCTGGTTCGCTACATCGGTCTCCCCAAGCCCTTTGTGGCCGGGGCCGTCTACGATCCCAATAAGGACGAGGTAGCAAAAGGCGCAATTCTAAGCCTCGAAGCCGAGTCCGCCGACGAGTCAGCGGCCGAGCCCGCAGGCGAGTCAGCCCCCGAGCATGCCGGAGCCGCCTACCCCGGGATGACCGACGCATTTGGAGAATTCATCATCCGCGACGTCCGTCCGGGAACCTACACGCTCACCATTACCGCCGAGGGGTTTCCCGTAAAGACGCTCCACGGAATCGAGGTCGAGGGGGAGGTGGATCTGGGCGACATTGCGGTGGGATGAATGAGGTAGGTTCTGGTCGCGATAGATATCGGCGGATCATCGGCCTTCGGGTGGTAGGCGAACGCCAAGCACGGGGCCCATCCAGCGGTTCATTTCTGCGTGGCTGGATACGCGTGGTGAGGGATGTTGCGAACGTCGCTGTCTTCTTCTAGTCTGTTGTTCCCAGCTATGTGCCAACAGGTTCCTTGTGTGCTCGATGGTTCCGGCACACGGGTTCTCTCGTGGGCCAGTCGTGAAATGAGGCGAAAGAGGTGAACGTGAGCAACAAGTATGATCAGTTTGTGCATCACCCGCCGCACATGCTCCTGACGTTGAAATCGGACGGCAGCACCGTCTTCGACGGCCTGATGATCAACCATGAGCAGCTTGGATACGGGTTTCTTATCGGGCACCAGTTTGTTCGGAAACCCTTCAAGGGAGACAATCCTTGCCACACTCACAATTTCCACGAAATCCTGGCGTGGTACGGTGGCAACCCTGATGATCCGGATGAATTCGGCGGAGAGGTCGTCTTATGCCTGGGGAAGGAGATGGAAAGGCACGTCTTTACCCGGCCTACCCTGGTCTACCTGCCGCCGGGCTTGCCCCATTGCCCTTTGGAGATCACTCGCGTCGATAGCCCCATTATCCAGATTGAAGTGATGCTGGCCGGAGCGGAGGGTACTCGGGAGCCGTGCTTTGAGGCCGACAAAGACTTCGAGACACACAAGGCTCTTAATTTCGAGACGATTCCCTATAAGAAGGAGAGCAAATAGGGGAGCAGACTGCGG
>CAZOJR010000279.1:0-2848 GCA_964580165.1 uncultured Gaiellales bacterium | reverse complement strand
CAGCGAACGAGGAAAGATCAACGAGGAGCTCCGCAACACCCTTCTCTCGGAGACGGCAAGGTGGGGTATCGAAATTCTCCGCACAGAACTGAAGGAGATCGATCCACCCGAAGACGTTCAGATAACCATGAACAAGGTCGTGAAGGCCGAGGGCACCAAGCAGGCGCGTATCTTGGAAGCAGAAGGACAGGCCCGTGCAATACAGCTGGTAAACGAGGCAGCCGACCGGTATTTCATAGGCAATGCCCAGGTCCTACGCAAACTCGAAACGATGGAACGCGCGCTTTCTCAAAACGCGAAGGTAGTCGTCCCCTCCGACACCCAGTTGATCAATGTAGTCGGCGAGCTGGCCGGAGTGGTGCCGTTACCAACGCCGGTGAAAGCCGCCGCAGGAACGACTCCCGACAAGAAGTAGGACTTCCCGGTTCCGGCGCGAACCCTTTGGACAGCAAGAACACTTGCGGCTTGGCCGCTCTGAGAGTACGCTGTACGCTAGAGGAGTGTGGCGATGGGAAACTTAGTGGTCCTCGTCATATTGGTCGCTCTTGCCGCGGGGTGCGAGATCTGTCTGAGGCGACTTGTCCGTCAAGATCGCGCTCGCCGAGTCATACATCGCTGAAGGCACCCCCGCCGCAACAGTCCTTGCTGCGCCACGCGGTCGTCAATAAAGTGGCGGTTTTTTGTATGGCCGGAATCGCCAGGCCAAGATCACAGACTGGGGCCACAGACCGCGATTTTGGGCTGGTCTTGGACCGTGATCGAATCGAGACGCAGCACCGCCAATGCAGAGCAGGGAACGACGTGTGGCATCGCCCATCTCTGGCCACCCCATCTTTGACGACCTCACGACACAGCTATCGCGATACAGCCGCTCTTCGCCCGGTCTAGGCTCCTGTTTCGGCCTTGTCGTAACGATGGCCCGTGACTGTGGTGAAATGGAAGATAGGCCTATCCACCCGCTTCAGCACCAGAGGACAATGCTCCATCCCGGCGGGAACAAAAATCATGGCACTGCTGGTGATAACGTGCTTCTCGCCATCCAGCCATATCTCGACTTCGCCGCCAAGGTCATACGGATTGGCGGCATCGTTGCCGAAGAATCCTATGATCTCATCGCTGTCGTGAACATGAGGCCGGTCTTCCAAGGTAGAAGCGGCCCTCAGATACCATGCCGTGTTCATGTGGAAGGCTCCCTCCACCACCTCGTCGTCCATCCAGAGAATACGGGTGGCGAACTTGGAGTATTCCTCCGCAATATCCTGCTTCGATTGAGGCATCTTCAGTTCGGTCACGATGTACTTGGAGGTCTCGGATTCTTGCATAGCGCACTCCTCAGGGCAGGGACCGGTCTACAGTGGACACGAGCCGCCGGACTTCAACACCTGTAACTCCGGCGCGCTTTTGAGGTTTCATCATACCCCCCTCGTGCACTTCGGCACCATCCTGAGGTAGCCTGAGCAACATCGCCCCGCGCCCAGGCTTCGCTATGATAGATACATGACGAACCCAAGCAGCAAAACAATCGACGGCGGATGGGCTTTGGTTACAGGTGCATGTTCAGGCATAGGTCTGGAATTGTCCCGCGATTTGGCCCGGCGCGGACACCCCTTGGTGTTGGTCAGCGACCGGAAGACCGAACTCGATGCCGTTGCGAACCGGCTCGCCGCCGAGCACCGAGTAGCCACTCAAGCCATCACACTCGATCTAGCTCACCCCGATGCGGCCTTTAGACTCTATGAGGAGGTGCAACAGCGCGGACTAGAAGTGGACATCCTCGTGAACAATGCCGGCATGTTCTTTTTCGGCGAGGCGGTCGATGCCGACCCGGTACGAGCCGCAGACCTGCTGCATCTCCACGTGGTAACACCATCACTGCTGGCCCGCTGTTTTGCCCGTGACATGCGAACCCGCAGACAGGGCCACGTTCTTTTTGTCTCCAGCATCTGCGCGTGGCGTGACTTTCCCGGCATTGCCTGGTACGGCAGTTCAAAGCGTTATTTGCGAAGTTTCGCGGCATCACTGCGAGAGGAACTAGCCCCTTGGGGAGTCAAGGTTACCTGCCTTGCCCCGGGAGCAGTTGCCACCGGCCTCTACAACCGCACGGGAGTGCCGGTTCAGAAGGCGGTCAAATACAGATTAATGACCGACCCCGCCCGTGTCGCCCGCACGGGCATAGAGGCCATGCTCCAGGGCAAAGCTGTGGTAATACCGGGCTTCCCGGCTAAACTCATGACGTTGGCTATGGCCCTCATGCCTCGCAGGTTAATCCGGCTCTTGCGCATGCGCGCGCCCTTCCTTCCCCGGCCCTAACCCGTTTCCCTCTACCCTTCAGGCCTCGAATGATCCCCGCGTCTCTTCCACGCTGAAGCACCGGCCGCACCACGATTGCTTCCGCCCGCCCAGCGGCCCGCCGGGATCACGCGTTTCCGGAGCGCCCCTTCTCTACGCGCTCTCTCTGAGCCGCTTCAGCTCGCTCAAGAGAGGAATAGCCATACTTGGCCACAGTATTCCTTAAGATGACTTCGGCCGGGTTCTCCCCCATGGCAGCCAACTGCAGATAATGGTCTTCAAGAAGCTGCAGCGTCTTGACACTGTACGTCGACAGTTCGCCCCGGTTGTACGTCTCAAATGAAGGTGTCGCTGCACTATCGCCCGAGTTCCGTATAGGACGGCCCTGCGCTCCCACATAGGGATACTTCTCCGCCAGCTCTTCCATCCACCGTACAGACATGTTCGATAGCCGTTCGATCAAAGGCAGAGCCGTTTGATCTACCGGAGGTAACTCCGAAGCGATGCGCCGATACTCGCACGGAGAGGTGTATTCCATCATGCGCGCGTACTTCTCGGT
>CAZOJR010000278.1:715-2863 GCA_964580165.1 uncultured Gaiellales bacterium | reverse complement strand
TAGTCGTGGACGATCTGGTCGTCGTTGTGGGCGCGGCAGTCGTCGTTGTGGGCGCGGCGACAGTGGTAGTGGTCGTAGGAGCAGCGGTCGTCGTGGTGGAAGCAGAAGCGGCTACGCTGTGGGCTGTTGAGTCCACATAGCCGCCGAAATCCGTGGTCCAATAACACCCGTACTGCGAGCCCTTCACATAAACGGCCGACACCCCGATTACCCGGTATTTGTCCTTCAGCATGTTGGCATTGTGGCCGGAAGATGCCTTCCATCCGCTGAATACGGCCGAGGCGATGAAGTATCCAGCGGCGATATTCTCGCCCTTGTAGGTGTTGAAGTTATAGCCGGACGCCGCCATGCGATCCCACGGAGAGGCTCCCGCTTGGAACCAATCGGATGAGACCGTGTAATGATCAAAAAAGCCATACTTGGCCATATCGGAACTGTGGCGATCACAGGCTTCGCTGATCATGTCGGAGATGAGCAGGGGCTCCAGGCCATAACTTGCCCGATATTCGTTTAACATCTGGACAAAGGCGATCTCTTCGGCGGTGTAGTCAACGGCCTTTGCGGGAGAAGCGAACGCGACGCCCAAGAGGAGCGCAGCAAAAAGAACCGCGGCGGACAGCATACATACGATCTTGGCGGTTCTTCTCTTCATATTGCGACCGGCCGTACTCCTCGGTTCGTAGTCTTAAAGGATGTATCGGCAGGCGCAAGGAGTGTCTTAAGCGTATGCGAAGAGAATTTTCGCCATGGATCAATACAAGATCTATATGAGGCGGGGCAACTTCACTCGTATACCGTGCCCCGGCACGGATAACCACGGCTACTCCGGCCACACCAGAAAGTCGGGACGATCAGAGGCCTGGAGCCAGAGAGCTAGAGTCCGAGAGCTTGAAGAAGAGCGTACACCATCCCAACCACGTACCCTCGCGTGGCCGCGGTATAGGAGTCGAACATAGTGGAGGTCTTTCCGACGAGGAGCCCGTTGTAATACGCGGTGGCCACAGCCGCCCGCCCATAATCCGGCACGTCGGTGAACGGACATGCGTACCCGGCGGGGGCAACCGCCAGTCCGTCACCGCCCGCCCGCACGAGCATAAGGGCAAGCTGAAGCCGGGTTACGTATGCCTGTGGGGCAAAGGTACCGTCAACGTGGCCTTGAATAATTCCCAGGCCCGCCGCTTCCTCCACGAAGTCAAAGGGGTAAGCGGTTCCCGTGTAGGCAACATCCGGAAATGTGGGAGCGTCCAGATTGTCGACCTCATCTGTGTGCGCGCCTAGAGCCGAGACAATAATCTTGGCGAACTGGGCCCTGGTAACCGGTTCATCGGGATAGAAGAGGCCATCAACGCAGCCATTCACCACACCCGCCGCCGCAAGTTGCATGATCGGCTCGTAGAACTTGTACGTCGCAGGCACATCAGGAAACACCAGTTCGGCCGGTGTGGTGGTGGTGCTGGTGGTCGTGGTACTGGTCGAGGGCGTCGTGGGAGTTGTGGTCGCGGAGCCGGTCGTAGTGGTCGTGGTGGACGATGGCACGGTCGATGACGTCGTGGCTGAACTACTTAGCCAATGAGCCGTCGCATCGACCACCTCTCCGAAGTCGACAGTCCAGTAGTATCCATACGGAGAGTTCGCCGAGTATACAAGCCCGACCCCTATCACCTTGAAGCCCGAGTAGATCATCATCTCGTTGTGCCCCATCGTGGAGGCCTTCCAGGCCTCCACCACTCCAGAGGCGCTGCTATATCCGGCAGCGATGTTCTCACCCCATCCGACGTTGGAGGGATAGCCGCAAAGTGTCAAGCGATCACCTGCGTTGGAGCCAACCGGGAAGGAGCTGGAGGCTTTGCTCGTGTGGCTGAAAAACGAATAGGTGGCCATATCGGAGCTGTGCTTCTTGGCGGCGTTGGAGGCGGCATCGGAGACCATAAGCGGGTCAAGACCTACACTGGCCCGGTACTGATTTATCAACTGCACCAACTCAATCTCCTGCGCGCTGTAGGCAAGGGCTCGCTCTCCAGATGGAATGCCCGCGAACACCAAGACTGCCGCAAGAAGCGCCGTGAAAACCACCATGCAGAGCGCCGGTCGCGGTGCGTGGATCCTGGTGGCCGCTTTCTTTTTGGCGGCTATTTCATTTCCGCGCAC
>CAZOJR010000278.1:0-705 GCA_964580165.1 uncultured Gaiellales bacterium | reverse complement strand
CGGGAGTTCCAATGCTCTATTCACTTACGCAACTCTCAGTCCGGCAGCCCGACGGTGATGTTAACCGCCGGCGTCGTGTAGGTATTCCCGGCATTGTCTGTGATGACCGCCCGTAAGCCATATGAAGCTCCATCTTCCAGAATGGTCGACCCCCATGCTGCGTCATATGGAGCGGCGGTATCGGTGGAGATGGTGATCCATGTGTCCGGAGCAGTACTGGTCGCGTATTGAAAGGCAACTTGCGCGACACCCGAAACAGCATCCTCGGCCGTGGCCGTGAATGTGGGCTGAATCGAGTTGACCACCCCCGCCGCCGGCGAGGTAATCGTCGCCGTCGGAGCTGTGCCGTCAATGATCACTTCCTGCGTCACCCCGGCTCTGTAAGAGGCACCGTCCATCAGTAAGCTTTCGTTGCCCGCCATATCAGTCGCCCGTACCGCGAAAATGTACCGTCCCTCAGGGAGGGCACTGACATAGACGGCTGCGTAGGGAGTAACGTCGTCGCTGGATATCAGGGTGAACTGTCCCCACGTGGTGGGCATCGGATCGCTCCAGAGAGCATAGAAGAATTCCACCTTCTGGATATCTTCCAAACCGGTGCTCCCTGCATCCACCGCTGTGGCTGCAAACATGGGCATGGTGCTACCGGTGTAGAAAATCGATCCTGAGTTCGGCACCGGCAGAACGATGGTTGCCGTGGGAGAC
>CAZOJR010000277.1:0-2879 GCA_964580165.1 uncultured Gaiellales bacterium | reverse complement strand
TGCGGAAGCCATGAGGCGGGCGATACGACCCCGGCTGGCCCTCACCCCTTGGTCCCCAAGTTCGGCCTGGATACGAGGCGAGCCGTAGGTGCCGCCTGAGTCGGCGTGCGCCTTTCTGATCTTCTCAAGGAGCACCAGATTGGCGGCGGCTCGGGGCGAGATGGGCTGGCTCTTCCAGCGGTAATAGGCGGCACGGGAGACCTCAAGCACCCGACAGAGCAGGCTGACCGCATGGTGCTGTCTCTCCGCCTCGATGAACCGATACCGGTTCACCGGGTCTCCTTACGCGAAGAAACGAGCGGCCTTCTTTAGGATCTCGCGTTCCTCTTCGAGCACGCGCACCCGCTTGCGCAGAGCTATGATCTCTTCCTGCTCGGCGCTGGTGGTGCCGGGGCGCCGGCCTTCATCTACTTCTGCTTGAGCCACCCAGCGCCTGATCACCGATTCCACCAGGTCCATATCCTGAGAGATCTGGGCGATGCTGCGGTCGCCGCGTCTGGCGAGCGCCACCACCTCGGCCTTGAACTCAGGGGCAAACGATCGTCTCACCCGCATGTGAACCTCCTTACTGAGAAGACAATCTTCTCATTGGAGGTGTCTGTTGGATTGGGGGAAGTCCAATGAACGTCATAGCGCTCGGCGATCTGGATGACGGGTTCTTCGCCCTTCACGGCTTCCAGGGCCACCTTGGCCTTAAACGCCGGCGAGTGGTTGCGTCGTGGTCTTCTTGGCATTGCTGTAGGTCCTCCTTGGTGTTCTGCCTCATGTAGTATCACCTAAGGGGCTGTCCGGTTTTGCCCGGCCACTTCTTCACTCCCTGGCCCGCATCTACCAATCATCAACCCCGGAGATAGAAGGAGACGCTGTGCACGCTGTTGCCATTCCCGTCCACTAACAGCTAAGGTGAAGACCCTACGAGAACACGATGGCTCTTACACCACATCGTGGGACGCTACCTACGCCTCTACCATCTATAGTGTCCGGACGAGGCAAAATGGCTACAGAGCTACCATGCATCCCGTAGAAATAAGTCGCAAATGTCAATGCCGATGCAAAACTGACCCCCTGGTGCCGGGTGGGTTCTAGGCTGTCTCTGGCTGTCAGTTTGGCTGTCAAACCGGCGGCCACAGCCCCACGTTCTCCGGGCGTTGCATTCGATTCCGCGCCAGCACAGACTAACGTCGCAGTGTCAACCGCAACCCCAGAGCGGATAGTGATCTTGAGGTTGATTTCCGAACGCTTCTGCCTACGGCACCACCAGCCACTCATCTGAAGCCGACCGATATTCGGCGCGTAGGAACCGGAGCGAACCGTCCATGGCGAGAATCTCCAGAGCAGTTCGGGTGTAGGGGTCCTCGCGAATCCAGGCATCGATGTCGTCAGGTATCTGGACGCTCGATTCGAGCAGATAGCCGTTGCCGGTCCATATCCACGGCTTCATGGAGTTGACCACGAAGGCCTCGTCTCCGGCGGCCTGCAGGTTGGCCCGCTCCTCTTCCAAGAGCGCGGATGGGTCTGCATTGACAGCCAGATCGATCAACTTGCTGAAACCGGCCAGGTTGTCGGTTTGCACACACATGAGGTAGTCGTTCACTACCTCCTTGGCCCCCTGCACAGACGACTCGGTCAGGTACAGGGTGGGATTCTCGGTCGCGGCGGCACCGGCGCTTATGGTGACAGTCGTGGAGGTTCCAGCCGTCTGGTCAGAAGCCGTGGTGGCAACATCCAGGATGAGCACAGTCGCACCCTCGCCCACCGTTTGATAGAGCTCGGACGCTCCCCAAGCTACCGCCCCAACCAAGACAATCCCGAACGCAGCGTAGAAGGCCCTTCGACGCCAGCGCCGACGTCCGGCCCTCCTCACGATCTGCGCCCAGCGCCGCTCTCTCTCCGTAGGGGGCTGCGCCGAGCGAGCTACACTCTTCAGCCTATCCCGAATTGTCTTGTCCTCATGACTCTCCATCGTTACCCCAGGCTGCCCGAAGAGCACGACGTGCCCTGAACAGGTGTTGGTTTACGCTGCCGTCCGATATGCCCATGATCCGTGCAATCTCGGAAACACTCAAATCGGCCACATAGTAGAGGGCGACTGCTACTCGCTGTTTCGTGGGAAGCCCCTTGACCTCAGCCGGAATGCTCCATTCAGAAAACGACTGCGATGCATCACCTGCCTCAGTCTTCATGCACACTATGGCTCTCGCGCGTCTGAGCAGGTAGCGCTTGTGGTCAAGGATCTGGTTTACTGCCACCCTTCGTACCCAGCCGGCCGGGTCATCATACTTGCTCAACCTGTTCCACGAGGCTACCAGTCGAACAAACGCCTCTTGGACCGCGTCGGCCGCCACTTCCCTATTTCCGGCCACCACCGTTAGAGCGTTGACCAGCCGATCGTAGTTGAGGTTGAAGATCTCCTCCGGACCCGACCCACGAGACATCATGACCGCGCTTTCGGAGTACCGTGAGTCGCTAGCGCCGGTCGGCTCGGGAGCACCAGCTCTTACGGCCCCAACAGCGGGCCTAAGATGGCCATCACGGTTCATTCTCGAGAGTCCTTGTTCGCCGATGAGTTCCACCTCAGCCGAACGCCGTTTTCAAAGCAAGATCTCGCCCAAATACGCCTTGTGCCCGTAATCACTTAGGCTGCAACGACTCGCAAAGGAGATCCAGCCAGTACTCCACCTCGGCTGAGTGTGCCACCGCATCCTGCACTTCGGCGCGGGTTTCAAGTTCCTCGACAAGAGTGCTCCCGACGCCGGGATCAGTTATCCAGATCTGGACTTCGGCCGGAAGTGGGTTGCCGATGTCGCCGGGTGGCAGCTGATCTCCCAGCCGCTCCTGCAATCGTTTCAGCACTTCTTCCCTGCTAAGAAAAGCCAGCT
>CAZOJR010000276.1:0-2880 GCA_964580165.1 uncultured Gaiellales bacterium | reverse complement strand
AAATGCCCGCGGCCGTTTCAGACAAGCAAAAAAGTGCAGCCGGGCTGCACGAATCGTCCAGTATATCGAACGAGTGACTGTCGACGAAAGCAACGTGGCCACCAACCTCCTCATGATCCCGCGCTGATGGCGGTTATCACGGCACCCTTTTCATCGACACCAACTGTCAAAGCAAATAGCCTGCCTACTTCTACCAGTTCGCCCTGTGTGCCTAAGACCCTGTCGCTGAACTCCAAGGTAATTCGCACCGTATCACTGGAGAGTTCCTTACTGCTGATCCAGTGAAAGCCGTTTGGGTCGTTGAGTGACGAGATCATCTGCACGAGAGAAGACTGGGCCCCGGACGCAACCAGAGCGCGGGCTCCAGACATGTCACCAGTGGCGAAGTACTCGACAACCATACTCCCAAGGTCGAGCGCTGCCGCTTTTGCCACCTTTTCACGCTGCGCGGCGGCGGCCTGCTGCTCTGGAGTGGTGTTGTTGGTCGGCTGCGTGGTGGTGGGACTTTGGGTGGTGGTGGTTCTTATGACCCCGTCGGTTGTGCTCGGGGTATCGGTGGCGGCCGTCTCGCCGGTGGATCCGGTGGTATCCGGATTCTGGACCGCCTGTACAGTCGTGACCGTTACCGGCTCGGTGGTGATGGAATTCCCAGTGGTCGGGGTAGTGGCTCCGGTGGAAACCGTGGTACCGAGAACGGTTGTATCGACTCCAGCCATCGAGGTCAACGTAGTGGGGTGATCGTCTCCATCAACGGTCTGAATCTGACCGCCCCCATAGATCCCAGCAAGAGTCGCGATAACAGCCACCGCCACTACTGCCATGCCCGCAACAACCAACCACCGGCCCTGCCAACGCATCGACCGAGACCCGGAACCGGCGCTTGCACCCGCGTGGGCCGCGCCCCGGATTTCTGAACTCTTGCGTGACGCCGGAGAGGCCAGCCGCACCGGGCGACGCTCAAGCTCCCGCTGCAGAATGGCCCAGCCCCGCTCCCTGGCCGCCCGGTCTACTTCCATTTGAGCAAGCCCATGGAGTTCGTGGCTGATAGCCGTCATGGCTTCATCGACGGCGATATGGAATTGGCGAGCGTCATCCGCAGATGACACATTCCGCCCAGGTGCCTGCGTCGCGCCAAGACTGTGCCCCCGGCACTCGCCTTTGTGGTCCGCGTTGCGTCTCTTGAAGATGTTTCTAAACATGCTACAGCCTACATTGCCGCAACGCCGGAAAAGTTACGCGGTCGCGGTCATCGCGGTCGCGGTCATGAATCACGCCGGCCCGCGACCCTCCCGTTCCAGAATAGCCTTGAGCGTGGCCAGCCCGCGAAGCTGCAACTGCTTGACCGCCCCCTCGGTGCGGTTCACGACCTCGGCAGTCTCGGCCACCGACAACGACAAGATATACCGCAGCAGGATGACCTCGCGCTGGCCATCGGGCACCTTGTCCAGCGCCTTGGCTATAGCGAGACGGGTCTCCCGTTGCTCGGCGGTAGCGTAAGGGCCGGCGCTTTCGGCAACCAATTCGGCAGCCGAATCGAGATCTACGGGATTGGGCGCGCGGCCCTGTCCGCGCTGGTAGAAGGCTATCTGCTTCTGGGCTATGCCGTAGAGCCAGGCCACGAAAGGCTTCCCCTGGTCGCGATAGCGTCCCAGTCCCCGTATCATTCCCAAAAACACCTGGCTGGTGATGTCTTCGGCGGTAGAAGGCGACCCCAACCGCAGAACAACATACCGGTAGATGGTGTCGTAGTGCGTGCGGTAGAGCGCCTCAATGGCGGACTCCTCGCCCCGGCAGGCGGCCTCTACGAGCCGCTGCTCCCGGCGACGATCTCGTTCAGACACCAGAGCGTCGGGGAAGAGATCGACGGCGGACTCCGTGGACGGATTCGAGCGGGCATCGTCCCCGATGCCCGCTCGCGGTCTCTCCGAAGCTGTGCGTGAGCGGTGAAATATCGCCATTCTGCCGACCATGATAGACGATGAGACCCTACCGGCGCCGCCCGGCGCGCGGCAACGTCAGAAACCGGCAGCCATCGAGGCCATGTCCTCAACAGCGTCCAAGTGGTCCAGAAGTTCCGCCGTCATCTTGGCCACATGGTTGCGACTGGCCGGAGAGTAGGGGCGGAAGTAAAGACGACCATCGCCGCCGGAGCTTCCGTTGAGAATCCCGGCCGCCCAGGCGGTCATGATTTCATCGTAGTACCGGTGCGAAACCGGTACGTCGGCAAACACCTGCCTGCTTCCGGTGTATGCGGGAAGTGAGCTTCCGGCCGCTGCGGCCCCCCGGATGATCATAAGTACGAGCTGTGCCCGTGTGATGGAGTCGTAGGGCCCGAAGGCGCCGTTGCCGTAACCCTTCACGATGCCGAGAGTGGCGGCCTCTTCAACGAAGTCGTATGGGTAACCGGACTGGTCGAACACCGACGGAACATCGCTGAACGTGGGGTTCCCGACATTCTCGATCTCTTCAGTGTGAAGTCCGGTGGCCAGCATGATCATCTTGGCAAATTGGGCCCGGGTGACATTGTCGGTGCCGGCAAAGAACCACAACCCGGAGCCGCGGGGGATCTCCTTCCCGTTTATCACCCCTCTCTCAAGCAGGAGGGCTGCGTACTCATAAAAAGGACCGTTTCCTCCCATATCGAGAAACTGGATCCCGGCCGGAGGATCCGAACAACCGCTGTATGCCGCCGCGAAGGACTCCACCGAGCCTTCGGTGCCGCGAGCCCAGACCGCCAGAGTGTGCCGATCGTGACCTGCAGGGACAGTCACCACCCCCCCGGCAGCCGCGTTGGCAAGATCGAACCACGTCACCGTGGGTACGAGGATGCCCGCAGAATCCCACGAGATCAGAGCGGCCCGGAGAGGGGCTCCATCCACA
>CAZOJR010000275.1:0-2881 GCA_964580165.1 uncultured Gaiellales bacterium | reverse complement strand
TGAAAACCTGACAGTCGAAGATGCTACCAAAGCATTTTCCAGGTTGTATGCGCTGCTCGCGGATGGCTAACGATTCAGTCAAGCGGGCGAAACGAAGACGATATTCACACTGCGGCCCCAACGCAGTAATCCCGATTATCCCTTCGGCGGCGAATGGGCCGGTAATTATTTGAGCCGGCCGGACATTCTGTTTGGTAAATGGCCATCTTCAGCATGAAAGGAGCCGCGATGCGATTAAGAAAAGTCCGGGGCTGCGTACTTGGGCTTGTTTTGGCGGTGTCTATCGTCACTTTGGCCGGTGAGCCCGCCTTGGCCCTCTCCTGGTATGCCGGCAACACAAGGAGCGCGGGCTACGGAGTGAAGGCCGGCATCAGCACACCCAGTTCCATGCCCAGCGTATCGACCGGTGTCGCCTTCAATATGGTGGCTGCTGTGGACGGAGTCAGCTGGGTCCAGGTGGGTTGGGCTCAGGGCGATGGGGTGCGAATCGCGCCAGACGGCACCCCATGGCCTGAAGTGCCGACCTCCTATGAAGAGGCGATGATCTCCGGCAACTACGACCTCTACATCTACAGCAGCCAGCCTCTCAACTACTCGCGGACCTATGAGGTTGTACACATCGGATCCGGCACATGGCAGGGCATCATTCAGGGTAGCCGGCGACACTCCTTTGGACCAATGTCCTACCCGATACCGGTGAAGGCGTTGACTGAAATCCAGGTCAGCACCGCCGCTCATACCAGGGCCGGCTTCGAGAGTGTCCAGTACAAGGGCAACTATTCTTACATGCTCTTCGATCAGAACAACAGGCGGCAGGATTGCCCGCCGTATGCCAGCTTCAGCTCAAACTACACCTATACCTGCTACAACGGTATGTAGCTAGCGAGGAGCCCATCTTGAGACGTGGACTAGTTGTCTTCATTACAGTTGTCGTGAGCCTTGCCGTGGTTTCGGGTCTCGTGCTCGTCGCGGACTCGGCTTTGGCTGAGGATGTGCCGGTGATAGCCAAGCTGCGAGGGAATCTAGATAAACAGGGTGTCAACCCAACCAACATAAGCCTGCAGGACGGTACGCTCGAGGTTCAACTGCTGAGCGATAGTGGGGGCACTCCGGACGATCCGTGGTCACGGACACTGGTTGTTAGGGAAGTAGCGTTCTTGTCAGGCGCAGGGGAGCTTCCGGCGGACTATCTGGAGATCACCCTAGTGGACGATGACGGAGGCTTAGTGTACGAGTATGGCAGCCCTATCGAGGGCATGAAACGGTCGGCTTGCGAAGAAATTCCACCCGTGGAACTGGAATCTACCAAGGCCGAATTGGCCCCGAAGGCCACCAAATATGGGATATCGATTGACAGCGTAAGCATGGCCAGCAGTGTCTACCAGGGTATTGCCATTGAAGTGAAGAGTACGCTCGTGTCAAATAGCCTCGTTGACCAGGAAGAAGCGCTGAGGTGGGGTACGGTGCAATTGCTGTCGCAGCTGAGGCTGCTTCGCAAGGAATCAGGGCAAGTTGAGGCCGATCTGTACCGATTGATCGTAAGCAGCGCAAAGGGTGATGTCATGGTGAGTTATGTGGTAGAGCCCAAAGCCAGGGTCGTTCGAGTGTGGCTTGCTCCCGGTGTTTCTCCCATGTGGCAATAGGCGCGTGTTCGGAGGGGTGCTGCTGAAGGGTACTAGCGCGAACTCTGCAGTGGAGCCAATTCGCCCCGCTCTCTGAGGTGACTCGAGGGCGGGGCGTAAAGACGCTTTGACGGGGGCATCATTGTGCTCTCTGGCCCGAGAAGAGAGATGCTGGTGCCAGTCAGGTGATTCATCTGGTTATAACCAAACCTAAAGCCATAAGAAGTGGCTTTCTCGCCTCTGGTAATTCTTCCCACAGACCAGGGGAGCCAGAATGCTTCTCCAAGATGCTTCAGGGGTAGGCTGGAAGGTGGATGGACCCCATTGGCCTTGTGGCCCGGGGCGTCTACGCAGATCTGCCGGCTTCTGGGCGACATTCCATCTTTGGTTGTATTTCCGCTCGTTTCTCCCTCCGCTACCCTGCGATTCCCCGGGCGCCGTTGGGAGCCGGAGCCCGGGGCGCCCGGCTTCCGCCGCGTCTTCTGCGGCCGTCGGAGCAACGAGCAAGATAGCGAGCAAGGAGGAGGAAGGACATGAACAGCGTGCACTTGATCGGCCGTCTGGCCACCGACGTAGACGTCAAAGAGGTGAATGGGGGATCGAAGGTGAGCACATTCATCCTGGCCGTCGATCGATCGGCTGAAGAGGCGGAGTTTGCGCTTCTGCGACTACGGCCGGGTAGTCAAGCTGCCTCCGTCTCGCCAATCGCAAAGCTGTATTGACCACGCAGGAAGTTCAGTTGGTTGCGGCCGATCACCTGCTCGTGCTGCAACCTGCCGACGACGGTTCCGGAGTGAATCCCCACGGAAGCCGCGAAGCGATTGACCGCCCGATCCTCAAAGTCGCCAGCTGCAAGGAACGCCACGAAGGCATTCGGCGGAATCAGAGTATCTCGCGCGAAGGCGTCTGCCTCCTCCTCCTCCTTGCTTCTCACACCTGCCTGTTCAAAGTCCACGAACGTCGTACTGCCGTGCAGCAGAATGTGGCCAAGCTCATGGAAGAACGAGAACCAGAAGATATCCGTCCACTTCCCGCGGATGCTTGAAAGCAATACCGCCTTCCGCTTGGGTTCGAGCCAGAACGTCGCACCCTGGGCATAGGTAGCCGGAAAGTGAGGGAATAGGGTGAAAACCACGCCACACTCGGCCAAGATGCTGGTGATGGCCGGTACGACATCCTTGGCATCGGCGAGCGTCAGCGCACGGAGATCTGCGATCCCAGCGCGAAGGCTTGTCTCGTTGTATGGCTTCACCACTGCC
>CAZOJR010000274.1:0-2889 GCA_964580165.1 uncultured Gaiellales bacterium | reverse complement strand
CTCCAAACATGGATCGAGGTGGGATGTCAGCGTTAACCAGGCTGCACGCCGATACGGTGGCTTCGTCTCCAATGATCACTCCGGGCAAGATGGTCACATTGGCTCCGATCATTACGTCTCTGCCAATATTGACGGGTCCGATCCTAAGCTCTCGCACCAGGAATTCGTGGGCAAGAATAACTGAGTTGTAGCCTATGATTGAGTTGTCTCCCAGCGTGATGAGTTCAGGAAAGAATATGTCCATAGTGGCACCCAATCCGGCCGAGACATGCCGGCCGACCGTTATACCGATGGCGCGGTAGAGACGGTTTTTGAGGGAGAGAAAGGGTAGATAGCGGCACGAGTACACGACGACAAAATTGCGCGCTACCCGTCTGAGGGGCACCCATTGCCGCCATGCCCACAAAGAGTTGACGCCCTCGGGAGAGGGGCGGATCGAGAGCCGAGACGCTCGCTCACTGATGTTGTCCATCTCAGCCTGTATATTAACAGTGACGAAGGATGGTGAGTGATCGATGAACTGTTCATCCACTGTCTATGAGCGCGCCTAGAATTCGTCTGCCAGCAGGACCGGTGCACTGGGCTCCGTGGGTTCGTTTTGCCCGTTGGGCAGTTGAAACCCCGGCCGTCCTCTGGCTGCTGGTGCTTGTCAATCTCGGCAGTGCTGTGCCGGGGTATCTCTTCTGGTATGAAGACTCCCTCAGCAGGACTCCCTGGTACGCCTGGCTATTCGTGCCTGACAGCCCGCTGTCGGTAACCTTCATGGGGGCGGTGCTCATCGCGTTCCACTACGGCCGGCGATGGGAGATATTGGGGCTGATTGCAGCCGGTGCGTGTGTTAAATACGGTCTGTGGACGGATTTCGTCTGGTTCGCCGACTACTTGTCGGGCGGTGGCTACCATATCACCGCTATAACCATGAGTTTCACCCATTTTGGGATGGTCGTCGAGGGCTTCATTCTAGCCACCTTCCTCAGATTCCGTCCGTACGCAGTGGGCGTGGCTTCGCTTTTTTTCATTGCTAATGATGTTATGGACTACGTCTGGGGCTATCATCCTCCGGTGCCTAATCCGCGCGATCTGGACGCTATAGCCTACTTCTCTGCCAGCACGACAACGGCCATGGTGTGCTCATGGGCGGTGCTGGCCTGGGTTTCCCTCAGAAGATCGAAGAGGCCGGGCGTCTGCAAACTCCGGAGTTCCTAGTGGTTGGTTACGATCGATGGCGCCACATTGTGAAACTTGATCCGGCTCGTCCACTCTCGAACGACCGGCTCGCAGCCGTCTGCTCTTGGGATATCGACGCGATTGTGATCGGGGGTAGTGGCGGCTACGGACTCTGTGAAGTCTTGGCCCTCCTAGGTCGCGCGCGGCGGTATGCTTTACCCATAGCTCTGGAAGTGTCCGATCCCGCTGTGATCTGTCCGGGTTTCGATCTGTATCTCATACCCATGGTTTTGAACAGTACAGAGGTGGAATGGGTAATCGGTCACCATCAAGCGGCGATCAAACGGTATGCCGATATGATGGATTGGAGCAGGGTGGCCGTTGAAGGTTATTGCATCCTCAACCCGAATGCCACTGCCGCCCGGATGTCACACGCGAGGGCTGACCTGGACTTCGATGATGTCTTGGCCTATGCTCGCCTGGCGGAGCACCTTCTTGGTTTGCCCATCTTCTATCTGGAATACAGCGGAGAGTATGGGGCACGGGAGCTTGTTGCCTCTGTTGGCCGCATCCTCGGCAATACCCGGTTGTGGTACGGTGGCGGCATCCACATGCGGGAGCAGGCGGAGGAGATGAGCACTTGGGCCGATGCAGTTGTTGTCGGTAACGCCGTTTACGATGGTGCCGCGCCGTTTGCCAGGCCGGCCGAAATCCCGCGATAGCTTGTTACCCAAATCGGGTATGCTCCTTACCGAGTTTCGATCAATCGCGCAAGACGCTCAACTCATGAGGTATGACCACGTGGGAGCTGACAACCAGAAGAATGTGCAGGTGAACGATTCTGCAGGAGCACCTGGGTCAACCGGTGGCAGGCCTGGCGGGACCGGAAGACCATCGGGGGGACCGTCCCGCGATGACGATCGGGGCGGGAGAAATGGCCGGCAGGTATGGCATTTTGTCGCCTACATTATCGTAGCCATGATTGCTCTGTACTTGTTCCAGCAGTTTCTGCTGGGACCCATGACAACACCATCCACCGAACTCGATTACAGCGCTTTCAAGACCAAGGTAGCTGAAGGGCAAATACTAACGGCCGAGATCGGGGAGACCGAGATCACGGGAACGATGGAGAGCTCGGATCCCTCAGAAACGGCTGGGGTCGAGTTTCGCACGACATTTCAGACAGGGGCTGACGACTCATTGGTCTCCGATCTGCAGGCGGCTGGTGTCCAGTATTCCTTCAGCGGTCCCTCCAGCACCATAGGTATGATTCTTCTCAATCTCCTGCCCTTCTTACTCATCGGCGTTTTCTGGTACGTCATGTATCGGAGGATGGCGGGCGGGCTCGGGCGAGGTGGCGCAGGCGGTATCTTCGGGGTTGGCAAGAGCAAGGCCACGAAGGTTGAGCCCGAGCAGGTTGGCGTGACCTTCAAGGATGTCGGGGGCGCCGACGAGGCCACTGCCGAACTGCGGGAGATAATTCAATTCTTGAAGACACCAGAGCAATTCGCGAGGCTCGGCGGGCGCATCCCCAAAGGTGTTCTGCTTGTCGGACCACCCGGTACCGGCAAGACTTTGCTGGCCAAAGCAACTGCAGGCGAAGCCGGAGTGCCCTTCTTCGAGAGCAGCGGTTCTGAGTTCGTTGAGATGTTCGTAGGGGTCGGTGCGGCCCGGGTGCGCGATCTCTTTGAGCAGGCCCGCAAAGCGGCTCCTGCCATCGTG
>CAZOJR010000273.1:0-2958 GCA_964580165.1 uncultured Gaiellales bacterium | reverse complement strand
AGGGAAAGAGTTGCCGGCCCTCGGGCACAAGAACAATACCTCTGCGCACCCGGGCATAGGTCTCCAGGTGGTTTATGGGCTGGCCCTCGAAACGAATCTCTCCACCGCGCAAGGGAACCAGGCCAGCCAAGGCCTTGAGCACCGTGGACTTGCCCGCTCCGTTGGCACCGATCATAGTAACCACGGAGCCTTCCGGCACCTGGACGTTCACGTCCTTGATAGCCAGGGATTTGCCGTAATACACGGTAATATTGTTGATCTCAGCAAACATAGTCAGTCCCAAAGTAGGCAGAAATCACCTCGGTGTTGGCTCTAACCTCGGCGGGAAGACCTTCGGTGATCTTCTTGCCAAAGCTGATCACCACCACCCGGTCGCACAAACCCAGGATCTGCATGTTGTGCTCAACGATGAGAACAGTGATGCCATTGTCACGCATGGAGCGGATGGCATCCAGACTGTCTTGGATCTCAGAAGGGTTCATGCCGGCCAAGGGCTCATCCAGCAACAAAAGCCGGGGCTTGGTAGCAAGGGCTCGGGCCACCCCCAGCATCTTCTGGTGGCCGTGAGGTAGGTTCTTGGCCAGTTCTCCCGCTACCTTATCCAGGCCCACCAATCCCAGAATCTCGTGAGCCTTCTCTTGGATAAAGGCTTCGTTCTTCCGGTAGGTGCGGGTATTGAAGAAAATCTGGAAGAAGTTGGAGCGGGGGTGAAGAAAGAAGGAAGAGGTGACGTTCTCTAAGACGGTGAAGTCGGGGAATAGGGGATTGAGCTGGAAGGTGCGGCCGACACCCAACGCGGCCACCTGGTCAGGAAGCTTGTGTGTGATGTCTTTGGAGTCGAAGTAGACCTTGCCACTGGTGGGCTTGATCACCCCGGTAATCAGATTGAAGACGGTGCTCTTACCCGCACCGTTGGGACCGATAAGGCCCACAATTTCTCCCTCGGCCACGCCGATGTCAAAGTCACCGACGGCGGCCAAGCCCCCGAAGTTCTTGGTAAGACCGCTAGTCTGCAGCAACATCAGCGCTCACCTCCTTTGCGCTCCTTCGCCTGGAGATGGCTCCCCTTATTAGCTTGGGCACACCGGTCAGACCCTGTTTGCGAAGGGTGAAAGCAATCAAGAGCAATATGGTAGCCGACACAAAGGGCAGATAACCCTTGAGGTCTCTGAAGAACTCGGGCAGTACCAGCAGTACAAGCACACCGACGGATGGGCCCCAGAAGTTTCTGATCCCTCCCACCAGCACATACATGATGATCCACAGAGTAGACGACAGAGCGAAGCTCGTGGGTGCAATGGCCATTTGGTAATGAGCGTAGAGGCCGCCCGCCAAACCTGCAAACAAGCACCCGAACCCGACCGCCAGCATGCGATACCGTCTCTCACTGATACCCACGCTGGAGGACACCAAGTGCGACTGAGCAATGGCCTTTAGCGTTACTCCGATACGGCTGAACTCAAAACGATGGAGAGCTATAAGACTGATGATCGCAAAGGCCAGAAGCACATAATACGAGTATACCCGCGAGCTTCTGAACAGCGGCTCCAATCCGCTGAGACCACTGGTACCACCGGTCCATTTACCTCCAACCGTAAACAGATTGACGACTACCACCCCGAGGAACAGGGTGCCCATAGCGTAGTACATGGCACGCAGGCGCACAAAAGGAAAGGCCAGCAGAACCCCCACCACCATCGAAGCTATCCCTCCTAGAACAATGGTCAACCACGGCGACCAATCCAACCACATGGAAGCCATGGCGGAGATATAGGCGCCAACACCGAAATACGCAGCATGAGCGATGGAGAACTGCCCGGATATGGTAATAGCACGGAAGCTTGAAGATACCACGGTGTAGATAAGCGCCATACACATCACGTGCAGCCAGTAACCTCCGGAGAGGAAAATCGGGAGGATAGCAAGCACCACAAGCACCACCCCAAGAGTGCTGTAGCTCTGCCACTTGGGGGTCTTGCCGGCCGCTCCAGAGTCCGCCTCGGCCGGTTCAGGAGGACTGCTCTCGGTGACGGACTCCTTGTGCCCAAAGAAACCCTGCGGCCGAACCAGGAGAAGCAACAGCACAAGAACCGAGGCCGTCGCGTCCACGACAACCCCGGGAAGCACAATGGGAAGTCCGGCGTACATCACGCCCAAAAGCGCACCCACTATGAAGATGCCTTTGAAACTACCCACCCCCGACAGGATCACCAGCATCAGCACGTACACCAGGCTCTGGTCTCCCATATAGGGGCTCAAGTTGTAGAGGGCTCCCGAGAATACCCCAGCAACCGCCGCCAGCGCAAACCCAACCGCGCAAGTGGAAGCGGCTATACGGCTGAACCGTATCCCCTGCAGAGCGGCGCCTTCCCGGTTCTGGGTGATCGCCTGCATCTGCGCACCCCACTTGGAGTACTTGACGAACAGCATGACCACGGCCAGGATCACGATACTCACTGCAACGACGAAGATCCTATCTTTCTGAACCAGATAGTCACCCGCGCCGGTTGTCCCTGGAATGAACGAGGGAATAGCGATCTGCTTGGTGCCTAAACGAAGATTGAACGCGGTCACAAGCACCGTCGATATGAAGATGCAGATCATCGTGGTGAGGTCGAAGTCACCCTTGAAAGGACGGAAGAGAAGCCTCTCGACAAGGACGCCCGCGATAGCGACGACGAGAATGGTGACCGGCAGCGCGATCCATCCGCTCAGATTCGCGCTGGTTACCAGTAGATAACAGATATAGGCGGCGACCATGTAGATAGCGCCGTGCGCCAGGTTGAATATTCCCAGCAGGTTGAGGATGAAGGCGAAACCCAGGGCCATCAGGATGTAGACGGCCGCCAAGATCACCATATTTATTCCGGTTTGGAGCCAGATTTCCATATCCGCTCTCGATCGATCCCTTTGGATGGTTTATTCAGTTTGAATGGGACCGGCCGGCATGACCACCAT
>CAZOJR010000272.1:0-2999 GCA_964580165.1 uncultured Gaiellales bacterium | reverse complement strand
CCAGGAAGAAGTGGCGGATCTTGCCGGCTTTGACCAGCTCTATGATCTTCTCCGCATGAGAAAGCACCGCATTTCTCATGAAACCAGCGTGTACCGTCTTGCCGGGTACATCCGCAGGAAAACCCGGGAGCGCCAACGCTCTCTCGATGACGGCGCTGAAGTCACGTTCTTTGACATGCTTGACGCCCGGCGCCCCGACGACGGCGGTCGTGAAGATGTTGTCTACGTAGGTCTCCGGTGGTATTTGGATGCAGTTGGTGGTCATCAGGATGGCCCCGGGAAATTCAGAGAATTCCCTCTTCTGGTTTTGCCAGGCGGTGCCCCAATTGCCATAAAGATGAGGATGGGCCTTCAATTTTGGATAGCCGTGGGCGGGTAGCATCTCGCCGTGAGTATAGATGGTGATGTTCTTGCCCTCTGTCTGTTGTAGGAGGGCCTCCAGATCGAGGAGATCGTGGCCGGATACCAGAATGGCTTTGCCCGCCTTCGCGCCTAGGGGTATCTCTGTGGGCACGGGAGTGCCGAATGTCTCGGTGTTGGCCCTGTCCAAGAGTTCCATGGTCTTGTAGTTGATCTCGCCGCAGCGGAGGGCTTTGCCTATCCACGTGTTGAGATCGCCCTCATCATAGCGAGCGAGATCCGCGAGGGCTTCCACAAGGTAGTTGTCGACAGCTTCATCGCGGTAGCCGAGCTCGGAAGCGTGAAATGCGTAGGCAGCCACCCCTTTTAGTCCATAGAGGATGGTGTGTTGCAGTGAGCGGATGTCGGCATCGGGAGAAGCCTCGGAATTTATGTCGTGCCGGCGGCCTTGCTCGGCTAAGCTGTCGATGTTGCCGCCCGGTACGAACGACACTGGATCATCGGCAAACGTTATGCCAGGCCGCTTGGCCAAGAGGGCCGTCCTGATGGCGTCTCGCCGTGCCGCCGCCTCGTGAATCCATGTGCTGACGGCCGCAGGATCGAAGTTGACGTTGGTGAGGGTGACGAAAAGGCCGGCGGCCAAGAAGGGATAGGTGTCTGGAGGCACCAACTTTTCGGGAGCCGCCTTCTCTACGACAAGCGCGAGCCCCTTCAAGGAATACACAAGAGTATCCTGCAGGGCGGCGACTTCGTCATCTTTGCCGCAGACCCCCTTGACTGTACAGGCCGCCGATTTGGCGGTTTGTTCGCACTGATAACAGAACATGAGCACCTCCCTAGACCGTCGTTGGTTTCTTGAGAAGAAGCTAACATAGTCGTTCTAGCGCTTCCTTGACCTAAGTCAAGACCGAGTGGATTCCATTCCGCGAATAGTGAGGGGTTTGGTGCAGAACAACCGCGGTGGGCATAAAGAGGCGGACAAAGAACCGGATCTGAGGCTGATCCTGCAGACTATGCCCTTGTTTGAGGGACTGGATGCTCCGCTTTTGGCCGAACTCACATCACGCGGACGTAGGCGGCGGTTTGACGTCAATCAGACGGTTTTTGTCGAGGGAGATAAGGCAGAGGGTCTTTACGTAGTACTGCGGGGCCGGGTGAAGGTCTTCAAGCTTTCGCCCAGGGGGCGCGAGCAGACTCTCAAGATCATGGGGCCGGGCGAGCCTATCGGGGAGGTGGCCGTGCTGTCGGGAGAGGAGTACCCGGCCAGCGCCGAGACTATCGAGCCGAGTGAAGCCTTTTACATACCCCGGCAGGCCTTTCTTGATCTGGTCGGACGTGATCCCGAGGTGGCCATGCGGCTTCTCTCCGCGCTGTCGGCCAGGTTGCGATCGTTCGCGTCGCTCATCGAAGATCTGTCTCTAAAGGATGTGTCCGAGAGGTTGGCGGCCTATCTGCTCTCGCTGGCTACGGGGGGAGAGCCTACAGAGATTGTCGATCTGGATATGTCGAAGAGCCAGCTCTCCGCTGCAGTGGGGACGGTGCCGGAGACTCTCTCGCGCGCGTTCCAGCAGCTTGCCCGCACAGGAGCGGTAGAGACAAGCGGGCGAAAAGTCCGTATCAAAGACCGGGCTCTTCTCGAGCGGATGGCGAGGAGCAAGTGAAAGGCGCCGACCGAAGATACCTGGTGGCTTGCCGGGCGGCCACCGAAGCAAGGCCCGTTCTTGCGACCTGTATAGCCGGGAATGCTGCCGAAGAGTGGCTCCGTGTGCGTTTTGCGGCACAGGTTGGCTCAAGGGGCGGGGCGTAGGATGCTTTTCAACTCATACGAGTTTCTGATCTTCTTCCCGACGGTCACGATTCTCTATTTCCTGCTGCCGCACAGGTATCGTTGGGCCCTGTTGCTCGTGGCGAGTTGTGTCTTCTACATGGCATTCATTCCGGTATACATACTGGTGCTCTTCGCTACTATCGTCATTGACTACGTGGCGGCTATTTACATCGCTAGGAGCGAAGGCCGGAATCGGAAGCTCCTCTTGGCCGCCGGTGTGATTCCCATATGCCTTGTACTGGCCGTGTTCAAGTACCTGGACTTCATCAGCGGCAGCTTTGGCACCATCGCCAACGCCTTTGGATTGCACTATCCCGTAGGCGTGATTAACATCATCCTGCCCTTGGGACTGTCGTTCCACACCTTCCAAGGCCTGAGCTACGTGATCGAGGTCTATCGGGGCAGGCAGAAGCCCGAACGTCATCCGGGCATCTTTGCGGTCTACGTGATGTTCTACCCCCAACTGGTCGCCGGGCCCATCGAGCGACCCCAGAACCTACTGCACCAGTTCAGGGAAGTGCATAGATTCGACGTGCAGCAAACCGTCGATGGGTTGAAACTGATGCTCTGGGGCCTGTTCAAGAAGATGGTCATTGCCGACCGGCTGGCCGTCTTTGTGAACGAGGTGTATGGAGCGCCCGAAGCGCACACCGGATTGGGCTTGGTTTTGGCCACGGTCTTTTTCGCCATCCAGATCTACTGCGACTTCTCCGGTTACTCCGACATCGCTATCGGTGCGGCCCAGGTAATGGGCTTCCGGCTTATGACGAACTTCAACCGGCCTTATCATGCCGCCTCATTCTCGGAATTC
>CAZOJR010000271.1:0-3023 GCA_964580165.1 uncultured Gaiellales bacterium | reverse complement strand
CCGTCAAGCACCGGTCGCAATTCAGCCAGAGGATCGTGCGAGGTCTGTTCGTGGATGATGGCCTCTTCTGCCTCAACCGAAGGATAACCAAGGCTGAGTCGCATCATGAAGCGATCGAGTTGTGCCTCGGGGAGAGGGTACGTACCCTCGTACTCAATGGGGTTTTGTGTCGCGATTACCATGAACGGTGGATCAATGCGGTGGGTGACGCTGTCGATGGTTGCCTGGCGCTCTTCCATGCACTCAAGAAGACTGGATTGAGTCTTCGGTGACGCTCGGTTGATCTCGTCGGCGAGGACAATATTGGCGAATATCGGCCCGGGACGGAATTCGAACTCCCCGTTCTTTTGATTGAAGACGCTCACTCCGGTCACATCACTGGGCAGAAGATCGGGGGTGAATTGGATGCGAGCAAAGCGACAGTCGATAGAACGGGCCAGTGACTTGGCAAGGAGGGTCTTGCCTACACCTGGGAAGTCTTCGACAATGATGTGACCACCGGCGAGTAGAGCAACCACACAGGCTCTGATCACCTCTTCCTTGCCGAGTATCACAGAGCCAATGCCTGCAGCGATGCTTGCCGCCCGCCGGGCAACTTCTTGCATCTCTTCATCTTGGAGCACCGTTTTCAGAGGTATACCGGAGACCGTATCGTTCTTGGATGTCCGTCCGGTGGCGCCGAACGGGTCCGACGCAAATCCCGTGGTGCTCGCCTCTGTCGTGAAGCCGGGCTCCAAGGAGCCCTGGATTCTATCGGGCATTATCCCTCCCATTCTGTGCTCCGACGACCTCGGGTTGTTCTATCGTCTGGTGTGGGTCGAGCGTGAGCCGGTCGTGACGAGGCGGTCGCTCCGAATTGTACTCTGAAGGTTTGGCGGAGTTGCGATGGTATAAGCACTGGCTTGCTCCTACTTCTACTGCGGCTCAGCTATCGCTGTTTCGACCAGCGTCCTGAGGTCTCCGTCGGGGCGCCAGACCTGATCGCCACGGGATATGACACCGTGTTCGAGGTCGACGGCAAAGGTGAGAATATCGCGACTTGCCAGCACGAACGTGATGGTGGACCGTTCTCGCCAATCTCCGTCGATTGTATCGGAGGGTGTCGTTGTGCTCACTGATGCTTGAGAAATATCGTCAGCCTTCTTGACCGCCTCGATCAAGGCTTGTGCGGCAGGACGGTTCGAACTGATGCCGTAACTCGTCGAGGTTCCATCGTCATTCTTGATGAGTAGACTTACAAACGCCGTGTCGTCAATCGTCTCAAGGTCGGTGTTGAGCGGCAGTTCCGTCAGATCGTAGGGCGACGTTGCTTCAGGGGTGAGCGTGTCCGGGTCGATTCCGGCACGGCTCATTTCGTCGTGACTCTGACCAACCAGAAGGACAACCACCACAATCACTGCTACCAACACAACGAGGGCTACTACCACGGTCAGAAGCCGTCTTGGTGGTATGTTCCGCCCGCGCGGTACCCGCTGCTTATTGCGTGGTACCCGCTGTTCGCACTTATTGTATGGCAAGCTCGCTCCTTGTCTTGCCCAACTGGTCTGCCGAATCTCGCTGCACGGTGATATCGCCGAGGCGGCACTGTGAGTCGATCTCTTGGAAAGGGTACCTTAGAACTCGTCGCAAGATGAAGTTCCGTCTGGCCGTCCATCGGGCCACCCAACGCGCACCTGGTCAGATGCAGCGCTTGAAGTTTATCCTGCATACCACTAGACTACGCCACCATAAAGGCGATGACGGGAACGAGTAGGCGCTGCTCTTTGCTTGGAGCGAGCCGGGGATGGTGAGAGCCCGGTGTAAACCAGCGTTGGAAAATCATCCCCGAGCCGCCAGCCGAACGGTCGAGCTGATGTCTTGGTGTGGTATCACGGCCCCGCTTGCGGAGTGCGCCGGCCGGACCCGCGAGGACGGTAACCGCCGGGTCTACGGGGATCATTAATAGGTTCTGCGTAGAACGGTCGGAATGGGCGCTCGTACTCAGTAGACCTGGCCGGGTCCTTCCCGTTACAGAAGGGGAGCGTGGGAACTGTGGACGGCGCCGTGAGAGCGTGGAGCCGGGCCGGACGGTGAGAGCGCTCGCTGAGAGGGCCATGCCGCGCGGTATTCATGAACGGCGTCGCGCGACAGCAGCGCAGGCGGGTGTTTGTACGCGCCGGCGTATGGCCAAGTAGGGTGGTACCGCGGGTAACGTCCCGTCCCTACGCGCTCCGGTTCTGCGACGACAAATCGCTGGACGGGTGAGCGGCGGTTGCCGGTAATCATCTGGTGCAGCCGCGAGCCCACGGTAATCGCAGAACGGGTAGGCGCTCCGGTGTAGATTGCCGGCAGGCGCAGCGCGGGGCGGGGCGTATTTGTTTTTTAGTGAGGAGGGTTCATGACAGGCCAGTATCGACCGGTGGACACAGCACAGAGCTTCCCCGCCCTGGAGGAACGGATCCTTGGTTGGTGGAAACAGCGTTCTATTTTTGAGAAGAGCCTGGAACTGCGTGCCGGCAATCCCGAATGGGTGTTCTACGAAGGTCCACCCACCGCCAATGGCAAACCCGGTGTCCACCACGTGTTGGCCCGTGTATTCAAAGACGTTTATCCGCGTTACAAAACTATGCGTGGCCACTACGTGGGCCGCAAAGCGGGATGGGATTGCCATGGTCTGCCGGTAGAGCTCGAGATCGAGAAGCGGCTTGGCATCGAGCATAAGGAACAAATCGAGACCTACGGAGTAGCCGAGTTCAACCGGCTGTGCCGGGAATCGGTCACAGCCTATGTCGGCGATTGGAACCGAATGACCGAGCGTATTGGGATGTGGCTCGATCTAAGTGATCCCTACATGACCATGACCGACGGCTACATTGAGTCGGTGTGGTGGATACTGTCCGAACTGGCCAAGCAAGGTCTGTTGTATGAGGGCTACAAGGTGGTGCCGTACTGCCCGCGGTGCGGGACGGCCCTGTCCTCGCATGAGGTGGCTTCGGGCTACCAAACGGTAACTGACCCTTCCATCTACGTTCGCTTTCCGCTGT
>CAZOJR010000270.1:0-3053 GCA_964580165.1 uncultured Gaiellales bacterium | reverse complement strand
CTATGGTGACGACGCCATGGCTGCTGTTGCTTTTGCCAAAGAAACGGTGGGGGTGAACTAGAGATGACAGAGAAACCCTGGAAAGACATGACCCCCCAAGAGAGACGCGCGGCGCGTCTTGAGAAGTGGCGCAACCCCGGGGTCCCCTTTGCCTCTCCTGAGGCTGAGGCCGACTATAAAGCTCGTATAGACCGGCTTATTGCTTGCATCAATGTCGAACAGCCGGACCGGGTGCCGGTCGCCATTACCACCGGTTGGTGGCCAGCCGTACGGGCGGGGATCACTCCGTACGAGGCCATGTCCGACACGGTTCGTGCAACTCAGGCCTGGGTGGATTTCAACCTGGACTTCAAGCCCGATGCAATGGTCAGCCCGATCCTCCAGACCACTCCGTCCGGGGTGTTCGAAGCCATCGACTACAGGCTCTATTCATGGCCAGGCCACGGTGTGGCAAAAGAGGTGGGTTACCAGTACAACGAGAAGGAGTGGATGCTCCCCGAGGATTACGATCACCTGATCACTGATCCATCGGACTACATGCTTCGCACCTATCTGCCCCGTACTGTGGGTGCGTTCGCAGGCTTCAGCGGCCTCTCCTCATTATTCGACTTCACCGAATTGCCGTTTGTCTCTGGGCACGTGGGAGCCTGGGGCTCGCCTGACGTGAGGGCCGGTCTAGAGCGTCTTGCTACGGCGGCCGGTCTACTTGGCAGCTGGGCGCAGGAGACGTTTTCGCGAATCGGTGAGTTGGTGACACTTGGTTTTCCCGCCTACTGGGGTGGGTCGACCAAAGCTCCCTTCGATATTCTGGGCGATACGATGCGGGGTACTAAAGGTGTCATCCTCGACATGTTCCGGCAGCCCGACAAAGTGATGGCCGCGTGCGAGCGGTTGACCCAAGTGGCCATTGATTTCGTTCTTCGCCGTCCGGGAGGTGGACCTGCCACCCCGGTCATCTTTATGCCGCTGCATAAGGGCGCCGACGGCTTCATGAGCGACGAGCAGTTCCGCACCTTCTACTGGCCGAGCCTGCGGGCGACGCTCCTGGGCCTTATTGAGGAAGGACTCATTCCTTTCTTGTTCGCGGAAGGGCGTTATGGATCCCGGCTCGAGGTCATCTCTGATCTTCCCAAGGGTGGAACGATCTGGCTCTTTGACCAAACCGACATGGCACGCGCGAAAGAGACTATCGGGAAGGTTGCCTGCATCCAAGGCAATGTCCCGCTATCGCTTCTTTATGCCGGTACAGCCGAGGAAACCGCCGAATATTCTCGCAAGCTTATCGACACGGCCGGCAAAGGCGGCGGGTTCATCCTTGATGTGGGCGCAGTTGCTGACGACGGCAAGGATGAAAACCTACGTGCCATGATCGACACCGCCCGTGAATATGGCCGGTACTAGTCAGTTATGCCATAGGCACGACAGGCGTTGGGATTACAGTCGGTAGGAGGTGGACATTTGGCATGACCGACCGCTGGTAGGCAAGCGCTCAAGTGTGATAGGGGTTTAGGAGGAGAAATGCAGAGTCGCTATTGGAAATTGCTAGTCCTTGTGATGATCGTGGCGGCCTTCGGCATACTATTCGCCGCATGTGGAGAAGACGAAGAACCGGCGAGCACAACCGCCTCGACGGGGGCAACCACCACGGCACCACCCTCAAGTGACACCACGACCGCGTCGAGCACCGACACGACCCTAGGAGGAAAGGACAAGATCGTTATCGGTCAGGTCCGGTCCCTTTCTGGGGCGTATGCCTTCTACGAATCCAACGCGTTTGGGCCCGTCCGTAACATGTGGGTGGAGAAGGTCAACGCGGATGGCGGTATCTATGTGGCCGATTACGGCAAAAAGCTCCCAGTGGAGATGAAGATCTACGATGATCAGAGTGACCTCGACACTATGACACGTCTCTACGAGAAGCTCATGGTTGAGGACAAGGTTGATTTCATATTCGGGCCCAACAGCACCGCGTTCAACTTCGCAGCGGCCAGCATAGCCGACAGTCACGGCTACATGATGATGACCTGCGAGGGTGGCGCTGCCACTATCGAAGAGATGCTTCCTGACCTGCCGCTGTTCTTCGGGGTGTTGAACTATTCCACCACCGAAGTCCCCGCCCTGGTGGAGGTCTTCAAAGAAGTTGGTATCAAGACGGTGGCGATCGCCTACAACGACGACCTGCACGGCATCGAGTATACCGACGCGATGAGAGAAGCAGCCGCGGAAGCCGGTATCGAGATCGTCTACGAGGAGCCGTTCCCGTACGAGACGGCCGATTTCTCACAGATCATCCGGCAGGTTCAGGAGCTTGACCCCGATTGCTTCTACTTCCCCGGCTATCCTGAGCACAACTACCCGCTCACCGGCCAACTGATCCAGCTGGGCTACAACCCCAGGATGCTGGTGATGGGTCCCGGGACCACCTTCGGCGCCTATCCGGCGGCCATGGGTGGCGACCAAGGGATAGAGGCGGGTTACCCGGTTGTTGAGGGTGTGGTCGGCTACGGCGCTTGGAGCCTCAACACCTCTGATGCCCTCAATCAGCTGCACGAAGACCTATTGACACAGCCTAACTTCACCGAAGCTAACATGGACTACTGGGGCCACGCTTTCTACCAGGCCGAGGTGGAGATCTTCCAGCAGGCCGTGGAGAAGGCCGGCAGTCTCGACAATACCAAGGTGGCGGATGTCATGAAGACCGAACACTTCACCACGGTGTTGGGAGATACCTGGTTCGATAACCAGATCCTTGCTGCTGATTGCCATCCGGGACAAGTGGGCCAGTGGCAGAACGGCATGATCGAGGTCATCGACGTTGGCGCGAAGCGGACCGCTGATCCGATCTATCCGAAAACGGCATGGCCCGGTCAGTAGGTCTGTGCTGCTGGCGGCGCATAGTTGGGACCAAAAAGTCAACTGGAACGTATTAGTGTAATGCCATAAGACCTCAGGGACGCGGGGACCGCGCAGGGATAAATCCCGTGCGCGGTCCCCGCCCCCCTGCAAGGTCAGACTCGGTCGGACGCAAACGATAAGGATCTTGGATGGTAGCC
>CAZOJR010000269.1:0-3086 GCA_964580165.1 uncultured Gaiellales bacterium | reverse complement strand
GGGATCGTTGCCTGCTCTTTGCTTCTGGCTGGATTGATCTTTGTTCCACCTGCCCAGGCTGCCGACACGTTTGTCTTCGAAGGCCGTGGTAACGGTCACGGGGCCGGTATGAGCCAGTGGGGAGCCTGGCAAGGGGCCAGAGAAGGAAACTCCTTTGCCGAGATTCTCGCCTTCTACTATCCGGGCACCACTCTGGAGACCACAGATTCTCCCAACGCCGTTCTACAGGTGCGCATCTCCAGCAAACCGTGGACCAGCAACACCACCAGCTTCTCACAGGTAGATCTCCGCCCCACTGTCTCGGCGGCCACTCTGGTTACGAGCCCCGCCGGTGAAACCCAAGAAATCCCAGTAGGCAAAACCGTAAGGGTCGTCAATAGCGGGGGCCAGGTGCAGGTCACCATCGATGGTGAGATCCGGGGTCCTTATGACTACGTTGAGCTGCGACCCGGCGGTACCGGCGCTTCCGAAGGCCGGGTCGAGATCGGACTGACTACCAGCAGTGGTACGCTCATCGAGGCGCGTGAGTACTGGGGAACCATCCGTGTCCAATACGGCGACGATGCCGGTGAACTTTGGGTCTACAACCGCGTTGCGTTGGAGAAGTATGTACGGAGCATCGCGGAGGTCGACTATGACTGGGCTGTTCCCGGCAGCAGCTTCTATGCCCCCGAAGCGGTCAAGGCCCAAGCGGTTGCGGCCCGTTCTTACGCTCTGGCCAAGAACGGTACTCTCGCCGACAACTGGGCCGATCAATGCTATCGCGGGTACAGTTTTGAAAAGAAATATCCCGGTATAGCCCAAGCGGCTGAGGATACCGCGGGACTCATTCTCACCTATGGCGATAAGCCCATCACGGCGTTCTTCTCTGCTCATTCCGGGGGATACACGACCGATTCGGCCTGGTCTGGCACCATGCCGCCCTACATCGTGGTCCAATCCGACCCCTGGAGTCTGCGGGCGCCTCCCGCCGGCGTTCAGAAGGGTCCAGGCTGGACCTGGACCTACAGCATCTCCGCCGATGATCTCTCGGCCAAGGTGAACGGAAGCCTGAAGGACACCTCGGGCAAGATCATCAATGTGGGCCGAATCTTCGCGGTCCAGATCGCCGGTCGAGATACCACCGATCCTGGCAGTCACGTCCGTACGCTACGGCTCATTGGCGGTGACGGTACCGCGACGGTATCGATATCGTCGTTCAGGTCACTCATCGGGACGTCCAGCCTTCCCTCTACGCTTATCGTCAGCATCAATGGTGACAATGGCGCGGAACCCCTCGCTCCGGGCGAGTTTTACGACGTCGGTTCCGGCCATATGTATCACGATCAGATCGCGAGAATGGTGGCCACGGGCCTGATGAGCGGATACGGCAATGGGCTGTTCAATCCTGAAGGTACGGTCACCCGAGCGCAGTTCGCCAAGATCGCGGTTAATCTCCATAACGCGATGCATCCAGACGAACCGATTGAGCTAAAGAACGTTGCCATTAGGCCGTTCGAAGATGTGGCGGTCGATTTGAGCACCACGGGCGATGCCTCCGACTGGATTGCGGCTGCCAAGGAGGCGGGCCTGGTTCTCGGTCTGACCGCGGACTGCTTTGCTCCCTACACCGAAATCCGTCGCGATCAAATGGCCACCATGATGTGCCGTGCGCTCGGCTGGGAAGACGAGGCCGCCGCGCTCTCGCCCGACACGCCGGGCTTCTCCGACGTTCCCTTTGAAAACCCTCATTGGGCTGCTGCTACCTACGTCAAGCAGCAGGGCATCATCTTGGGCTACATTGACCCCAACAATGCCTCGACGACGATTCTTCAGGTGGACGAGGCCATCAAACGCCAGCATGTCGCTGTCATTCTCTGCCGGGTCCTCGATCTGGTGCAGTAAAGTGATAAGGGCATGGCCGGTTCTGTTGCCACCAAGAACGCCGGACCCCGATCCGGCGGGCCGCTTCAAACCCGCAGGACCGGGGTCCGACCCGCTATGAGGAAGGCAAGACAACGCGGAGAGGGAGCCGGTTGTCTTTGAGGGGGCTACCCAAAAAGCGAGCCTGGGGCGACTATACGCGCGTTCGGATAAGGACCTCGTAAAGTGCTATCCGGCGTGCTATCCGGCGTCAAGGCCACTATTCTCTGCTGGCTCAGGCTGTGTCTGTAAGCGGATATAATGTCTTCATGCCTGAAGCCCCAACAATCATCCGGCATCCCCGGGGCAGGTTGAGGGGGAATGCCGTTCGCGCCGCGCTGATGGTAGTGATTGTCGCGGCGCTGGTCCTTGTTGTGCTCGCTCTTGTCTCACCAGGCCTTGTGCTTGCCACGCCTGCCGTTGATGTGTCCGAACCATTCTGGACACTCGATTGGGATGCAGGAGAGTATGTAGTGATCCAGGCCACGGCACGATATGTGGGGGAACACGTTGCCGTATACGTGCAGAATGGAGCTGCGCTTTCGGAATTCCTGGTCAATCAGTTAGGCGAGACCTTCGACAGCGTCACCTACCCGGTTCTTACCCAGGCCTTCGGGTCCGAGCCGAACCCGGGCATCGACGGAGATCCGCTGGTGGCCGTTCTCATCTATGACTTCAACGACGGTTCCCACTCAGTCGATGGGGCTTTCAGCTACCGTGATATCGATCCGCAAAGCGGCTATGTGTCCAACCGGCGGGAGATGCTCTATCTAAATCTTGAGGCTGTTCTGGCCGAGCCCGGCAACATCAGAGCACTGGCCGCGCACGAGTTCACCCACCTCATCGTTTACTATCGGGATGTCATGCTCGACCCATCGTCCGACCGGGCGGAAGAACCTCAATGGGTAACCGAAGGTATTACCACCTACGGCGAACACCTAGCTGGGTATGATGGTCGGACCAATGGTCTGTTGCAGTCATTCATGAACGACTGCAACTTCAACCTGACCAATTGGCAGGGCGTACGGGCGAATTACGGAGCCTCATATTCGTTCATCTACTACCTGGCGGAGCGAGAGGGATCCGATTTCATCCGGGCTCTGGTGGAGCAACCTCTGGACGGGATTGCCGGCATCAACGCTGCCCTCGCGTCCGTCGGCTCGGCGTGCACGTTCGATTCACTG
>CAZOJR010000268.1:1202-3105 GCA_964580165.1 uncultured Gaiellales bacterium | reverse complement strand
GTAACGAGCCTTATAGCGCCTTCTTAGGTATAGAGCCCATCGGCTACGACTATAGCAGCGAGAGGCCCTGCCGGGTGTATCAATACCGCAGCCGAGGCTGAAGCCCCAATCCATCCGCTTCAGTCTCCCCCATTACTGGTCCCGACTTGCTAGGGCAAGTCGGGGTCACCCGATACTTCACAACCCGGAATGATCACTGTCGGGTAGTGGTGATGGCACTCACGAGCCGACAAGCTGCGGAGTGGACCGTTCGGCTATTGCCTTGGCACTGCCCGTTCTGTCACGCCGCCCCACGCTGATCTCGGGAGAGTCGGGACGAAGCGATCCGGCCTAAGGTGATGACCCCCAAAGCGGCCACCCTCACGCTGAGGTTGATGCTTTCGACGACGGAAAAGAACAATCGCAGCCGATCGTGTTCGTATGGGGAGTACTCGAGCAGACTTAAGATCTCCGTGGACGAGTATCTGGGCAGGGTCACCAGCACCGATACGAGTAGGACGGCGAGCAAGGCGAACCACAACGATCCCACCGTGAACCCCTCGTATTCGAAGGGCCCCCCTGTCGTGAACACGTAGAAGCAGTGGATCTCGTAGGGGGCGTAGGGCGCTGCGACGATTCCGACGGCGGGGCACGCGTCACCCAGGATCCTGATCAGTGTGCGCCGCTGTCCCCCGCCCCGTCCACTACGCATGGCCACCTTGAGCTCACTATTGTGACTGTCAAAACCTTATACTTCGCTCTCGGAAACAGTCACTAACAGACAATGGTGGTCGCGCATCCTTTGGCATCGCCCCATGGACCTTGCATTTGGTTGCTGCGGCAGCCGTCGCCCAGTCCAAGGCTATTCCACGCGCCAGCAAACAGCGTGCGCCAGTGTTACCGGCCACCACTGGTTGCCTGGTTAGAAGGATTCGGAGAGGAGCCGCCGCCGCGCGCCGCAGCACTCCTCCTGAGTCGGCCCCGCCCTACCATTGCTGACAACCCCATTGCTATGGCAATCGCTACCATGTCAATCGCGCTTCGCAGCAGCGAATCAGCCATCGTGTCTTTCTTCACCAACCCTATGAACACATTGAAAATCATCCAGTTTATGCCAACTCCCAAGAGCATAGTCCTTGTCTTGGCGATAGTGGTCCGGCTAATAAGTAGGTAGACTATGCCAAGTATCAGTCCAAACAGATAGCTCCATATTGCCACTGGGGAAGGATAGGCGGCAAGCTCGTTGTCTATGGCACCAGCAAAGTACGCCAGCAGTCTCACACTTCCGATTATCACCGCAAATAGCAGAACTGCAAATACAGCGCCCCTGTCCATCGGTCTAAGAGTCTTGTGGATATCGCGAAAGTATAGTCTGCCTATAAGTATACTTAATAGTAATGCTGGGACAGCATCGCCTACTCCCATAAGTAACTGATATAGGAAGAAGTCTGTTCCCCATTTCTCGTAGGGGCTCGCGCTGAGAATAATCTCCTGCATCCCTATCATGTATATGAGGGCGAAGGAAAGTCCGAAGTAGAACGATGCCCTCAAACAGTGACGGAGCAGATGGTGCCGGTTGAGTATCAAAACCATTGCCGATTGAGCAAAAAGAATAACAAAGTAGGCCGCTGCTACACCTATGAAACCGAACTGCTTTACAAGTAAACCGTCAAGCAGCGATTCATCTACTTTGGCTGGTAGAGCAGCATGCATGCCGAGGGCGATCAGCGCGGCCACAATGACCAGCAGAACCGCAAGCAATGTCTTGAAAAAGGGTTTAGCTATTGGTTTCGTGTCGCTCACCCCAGTTCGTGTCATCGGTTCCCCTTCCTTGTGGTCCGTTTCCACCTGCCGGTTAGCGCCAGACCCTCGTCAAGCTGCACGGTGCTCTCCCATCTGTAGGTGGTAGGCCAGTTACGGAACG
>CAZOJR010000268.1:0-1188 GCA_964580165.1 uncultured Gaiellales bacterium | reverse complement strand
ATGCGGGACGCCACGGTACTGCCGGTTCGGCGCACGGAGTAGAGACCACCGGTGATCGTTGCTCCGGCGATGTGGACAGTCCACGTGCCCTTCTCGGTCTCTGCCTCACTGAGGCTGAGAAGATTGGGAAACCCGGGAGAGAAGTCGATCTGAACGGAGTGGACACCCTCCCCGGATGCCACCTGGGCCACTCTCCCGGACACATCCACACGCATCCTCATGCCACCGATCGCCACGGTTCCCGGCACGGTCGTCTCGAACACGGTGGGCCTATCCATCGGCGGGTTGAAGAAGCCTATGACAGGACGATCGGAGTATCGCATCAGCAGTATGCGCCGACCGGCACGCAGCAGTGGGAGCGATGCCGGCTGCAGCTCCCGGTTCCCGATGGCGGCACGCACTTCCGTACCCTGCCTGCGCACGAAATCGAAGTCGAGCATGTAGACCAAGAACAGCCGTTGAGGTTCGGAGACTTGATCCCCCACCGGGGCAAGGAAGGGGAACCGACTGGGTCGTTCGCCGTGCTCGATGACCTTGAGTTCGACCTTGCGCCCTTGGGCATCCTGAAAGGCGCAATGGAGGTCGACTCCGGACGGCGTGATCTCAAGGTGGGCGGGATCGATGCTCACTTCAGCGAAATCACCGATGCCAGCGCCGATCGATATTGTGGCGGGGTCGATGTTGACGCCGGCCTGCCAGTAGACGTCGACCTTGCCGTCCCGTCTCTGTCGAAGGACCCTCATGCCCTTGCCGTTAATCGGGTCATCGAACACCTGCGGTTCGAGTCCCACAAACTCCGGATCACCACTGAAGCTTGCCACAACCAGGCGTTCCATGGGATCGAGGCCGATGCTGAGAGGCACAGCTACTCGCCGGGCCGGGGAGCTAGCCAGCATGATGGTCCTCCCCGTCTGAGCTCGATGGTACTTCCAGCGGTTGACCGCGCTTGAAGGTATCCACGAACTGCTCGAGCAAAGCCCCGTGTAACCCATCGTAGTCTGCCTGCACCGTACGCGCCCTGGCGTGACGAAGCGTGGCCAGCCCGTGAACAGACGCCCAAAGAGCGTAGCTCAAATCATTTGCGCCGAAGCCTGGTCGAGCGACGAACTCCCCTGTGTCTATGCCTTTCTGCACGGCACCTCGGGGTATTCGGAATGTCGAGTTGCCCCCAACCAGTTCCTTCCAGGA
>CAZOJR010000267.1:1329-3117 GCA_964580165.1 uncultured Gaiellales bacterium | reverse complement strand
GACTCTTCGCCGCCGTAAGTCGCATCCAGCGCTACCAAGACATACCGGTGACCGTCCTCCGGTGGGTTGTTGAACATATTCTCGTCCAGCACGGCTTGAGTGGCATCGAGCGCAGTGTCGGCTACCTTCACTTCCCAGTCGCCTACTCGAACCTGCTGGCCAACCGGGATGGGATTCCGCCTCTCGCCCAGTTCACCCACTTTGACTTGTTCCGCCTCATCCACCTGTGAGGTAGCATCGGTGGCAGCGGATGGTAGCTCTTCCGCCGCGGCAGCTTGAGAAGCTATCGTCGTTGAATCCTCTTGGACGGATACCGTCGTAGGGGCGGGAGAGCGCGCCCCCTCCAACTCTGGGTCGGCGCCGCACCCGGCAACACCCAAGGAGACCAGAACGATCAACACAAGCGCGACACACACCGCTCTCGTCATATCTGTTCGATCATCAATCAATCCTTATCAACCCACCATGTATCGCTCATGACTGAGGACAGAAATCTGCAACCTGCCAAGGCTGAAGAATGATACCGCGGACTCTCCATGCAGGCATTGACAGCAATTGCATCTTGGCCCGATTTCCACAAATATGGTCGCATGATTTAGGATGTTCCAGGTAATCTCGGCGATACCGAAGATATCGCAGATACGCAAACATGGCAGTCCGTAACTCGAGGGGTAGAGGAGCGCGCCCGATGAAGCCAACCAAGGGCATTGTTTGCCGGGAGTGCCGGGGAGTAAACCAGCCCGGCAGCAGCTACTGCTGGTATTGCGGAGCTTCATTGCCCAAGAGATGGAGCGACCCCGCCGAGCGCCCAACGTTCCGGCAAATCGCGCCTCAGATCGCCAAGTGGGTAGTCTCCATGGTTGTGGTGCTGGGAGTGTTGGCCGGTATCTACTACGCGATCGATCACTATGTCATACCGGTATTCCGGGATAACGAGGACTCAGCGGGCACGATCGCCTCTGCCAGCAGCTCGACCTCCAGGTCGACCACAACCACTACCGTCCCCCGCACCGACCGTGTCATCGCCGGCGGTGCAGACCGATACGAGACCGCGATAGCCATCTCGAAACTCGGCTTTCCCGAGGAGGTTTCAACCCTTGTGCTTACCGCGGGCGACGACTATGCCCAAGCAATCAGCGTCACTCCTCTCGCCGCGGCTTATGACGGACCGGTCCTTCTCGTACCTCCCGAAGGCCTCCGCGATGATCTGAGCGCCGAGATCCAACGGCTCAACCCTTCGCAGGTCTTCCTGGTGGGACTCTCGCGGCCCTCAAGAGTCACAACGCAACTCGAGGACATCCTGGAAGATCCTACGGTGACCAAACTTTCAGGTGATAACGCCTACGAGACCGCCGCGCTCGTCGCCCAGGAGATCAAAGCCAAGCTAGGCAAGGTTTCGAAGGTGGTGATTGTCCCATCTAACAGTTTTGTGGAAGCAATCGCTGTGGCTCCGCTTGCCGCCGCCAAGGGATGGCCTATCCTTCTCGGTCCTGAGAGCAGCAAGAACCGGACTACAGTAACGGATGCAATCCTCGAGACCGGGGCCACCTCGGCGCTGCTGGTCAATGTCGACATTGAGCTGACATTGTCAGATGTGGAGGAGTTGACCGAAACAGACGCCTACAAAGTCACCGCGCTTATCATCGACTATGGTCTTGCCCACGGATTGAGCTTTGCTCATACCACCATCGTCACGGGAGGGTCCTTCCCGGACGGCCTGGTTGCGGGATCATATCTAGCGCTCGACAAGGGAACGCTCCTGCTGGCCCAGGACGGGAAGCTCCCCTC
>CAZOJR010000267.1:524-1319 GCA_964580165.1 uncultured Gaiellales bacterium | reverse complement strand
GTGCTCTATTCTCAGTTTTCCGAGAACCTCCACGCCATTCGCACGCTCGACATCATCGCTCTGCCGGAGCTGGCTAAGGATTTGGCGAATACCGCCGAAGAGGTGGATCCTGACCGGGCCGAAGAGGGTGAAGCAAGTACGACCGGGACCGCTTGAACAATGGAGCCTAGGGATTCGTTTCAGAATGAAGCCGCGGCCGGTATCGCCATCATCTCCGATATCCACGCGAATACCCCGGCACTGCGGGCGGTACTGAGCAACATCGATGATCGGGGGATAGAAGCAATCTCGTGCTTGGGCGACCTGGTCGGCTATGGTACTGATCCCAACGGTGTCATCGACCTGATCCAAGAACGAAACATACCGACGATCGCCGGCAACTACGATAACGGTGTCGGCTGGGAACGCGGGGATTGCGGCTGCTTCTATGCCACCTCTGAGGCAAAACTCCTAGGAGAGGCTTCGTATGCGTTCACCACGGCGGAGGTCACTAGCGACCGGAAGACCTTTCTTCGCGAACTACCCCGGGAGCGCCACCTCGTTTTGGGAAAAGCGAGACTGCACTTAGTCCACGGAAGCCCACGCAAAATCAATGAGTACCTCCTGCCCGACCGGGACGAGAGAACATTTCTCCGTATTGCCAAAACAGAAGAAGACGGCGTCCTCGTTTTCGGACATACCCATGTCTTTTGGTCGCGCCGGTACGGGGGAGTTCTCTTCATCAACGTGGGCTCGGTGGGACGCCCGAAAGACGGTGATCCGCGGGCGTTTCAGCACCGACCAGGAGGGCTTCGT
>CAZOJR010000267.1:225-500 GCA_964580165.1 uncultured Gaiellales bacterium | reverse complement strand
CAGAAGGATCCATCGACGTCGAGACAGTACGTGTTGCATACGACACAGAAGCAACAGCCCGGGGCGTACTGGCGGCCGGTCTTCCCCCACAACTGGCCGACGCCTTTCGGAGGGGTGTGTAACCCCCTCCCGCCCCCGCGTTCCGCCCTCAACCGGCAGGATATACACCCTCGGCGGGTCTCCTGCCGCCAGAGAAACGTGACTCCGGTGAGCCATGCACGTATACTCGTTTGTACGTTTATATATCATGATGTTTTGCGCGTGATGCTTCACAC
>CAZOJR010000267.1:0-215 GCA_964580165.1 uncultured Gaiellales bacterium | reverse complement strand
AAATAGAAGCATGGGAGAACCGAGGCCATGAGCCAGAATGAGATTCAGAAACGCATGCGAGTGGAAGTGGCAATCGCCAGCCCTCCTACACAGAAATGCCGTGCGACAGTAGCTTTGATGGAGGAGATGACGCGTCAATTCCCCGATACCGTGCGGCTTGATGTTTATATATGGGGCCAGATGCCACCCAAGACCGCTACCATGCGTTATTGCCT
>CAZOJR010000266.1:0-3151 GCA_964580165.1 uncultured Gaiellales bacterium | reverse complement strand
TTCTTGACAAGCTGTATCTTACTCGCGACCTGCCCAAATGCCCGGGAACATACCGTCTTGTGGACAAAAATGGGCGGATACTTTACATCGGCAAGGCGGACAAACTCGGGGAAAGAGTTCGCTCACACTTCTTGCACAGCACCAGCCAAGCCCGCAAGCTACGCCAGGCCGTGCGTTTGGTCGAGCGCATCGATTGGGACGAGGCCTGTACGCCGCTGGAGGCGTTGGTGCACGAGCAACGGCTCATACTCGAGCATCGCCCATCGTACAACGCACGCGGCGCCCAACCCGAGACGTACGCATATCTCAAAGCGGGTGGCGTAGGCCCCGGTCTTAGCTTATTCACCAGCAGCAAAGCTCCCAAGTGGCTCCAGGACGTGAGTAATCTCACCCGGCCTGCCCGCCCGCCTGTCATCATTGGCCCTTTCCGGGGACATGCGCGACTTCATGCCTGTCTCGACCTTCTGCAACGCTGCTACCCTATACGCCGCTGCCGTCAGAAGCTCGACACCCGTCCGTGTATCCGCGCTAGCCACGACCGATGCCTGGCCCCCTGCACTGGCGACCCCCAAAAGACCATCGAGCACGACGCGCTCGTGATGAAGATCGTTGCCTGGCTCGCCGGTGACCCCGATGTCGATCTACCCGACCCCCTCGAGCGCGCCGATGCCGTCATAAAGCGCCTTACCCGGCAGCGTCGCTACGAGGAAGCCCGCAACATGGAAGAAGCGTGCGAGCACCTACTCGGTATTCGCCGTTCGTATGCCTCACTGGTTGAAGCCAAAACCCTACGCTTCGCTCTGTTATGGCCACAACCCGGTAATGGAGATAGCCCCGCAGTGCGGCTGAATCTGATCTGCGACGGAAAACTTCTCGAGCCGGTGACGCTTCACGCGTACAACGTCGAGGAAGTGGTTGAACCAGCGCTGGAGTCGCTCCGCAAGCTTGATAGCTCCCGATCAGAGGCTGCTACTCTCAACCTCATGGCAGTACCGCAGAGACAACTCGATTTGTTACTTGCCATCCGGCGCTGGTTTCACGAATCGGATGCGATACCCAAAATACCCATCCCAGAGCTCAAGACGGGCGCGCCTGATTGGGAGGCACTGAAAATCCGCCTCGTGAACGAGGCAAACTCTCTCCTTTCGGTGCAGACCCCTACGGCAGAGAAGAACGGCTCAGCTACCTAGACCGCAGCCGCCTGGGTTTTGGGAAGCTGGATACCTTTGGCCTTCATCACCGCTGTAAGAAGACTGCGATCGATTTTTCCCTTGTAGATGGGAATGCCCTCTTTAACGCAGAGCTGGATGACATCTCGCGTCTCGGTACCCAGCTCTTCCGCCAGCTCCTCAGGGGTGAAGTGGTTGGCCATGAGATCTCCTTTCCGGGGCGAGAAATCGCCAATACGACCGCAAACAAAAAGGCCCGGCAGCACACGCCGCCAGGCCACTCGAAGCCACCCGAAGCACCGACACGGGTATGCCGTCTGCATCACTCCCGCGCCACTGTCGAACTAATTGCCTCATCGTCATTATTGTATCCCGGCGTGCCTTTCGTAGCAACCACCGGCGCCTTCACGGTAGACCGCCATCAAGGTTCTTCCAAGTCCTCACGCAGTAGAAGAAACTCGACCATCCCTCCTGCTTTCACCCCCAAAGGTCCTCCTGGGACAAAGGCGAGGCCGTTCGCCCCCACCATGGATCGCAATATCCCAGACCCCTGGGCCCCAGTAGAACTGACGTGCCATATGCCGTCCTCGCGCCAGGCGCGTACCCTCACCACATACACGCGTCCGTCCGAGTTGGCCACATCCTCAGAAATTACCGCTTGATATAGGGGCCTCGTAGTCTTGCGATGTCCCATCAAACGGAGTAGGGCAGGTCTTACGAAAAGCTCGAACGAAACCATAACCGACACGGGATTGCCCGGAAGGCCGAAAACCAATGTGCGACCTCGCACACCAAAAGCCAGCGGTTTCCCCGGCTTCAGCGCGACTCCCCACAGCCGGCGCTCTACTCCCAACTCGTCCTGCACATTCTTGACGAAGTCGAATTCACCCACCGAAACCCCTCCGGAGGTGATAAGAACGTCATACTCAAGACCTTGTTCCATGAGACGCCGGGTCGATTGGTAATCATCGGGCACAATGCCGAGCATGGTGGGATCGACCCCCAGTTGGCGACACTGCGCTTGGAGCGAATAACTGTTGGAATTACGGATTTGGCCCGGGCCCAATGGTTGATCCACGTCCACCAGTTCGCTACCGGTGGACATGATGGCCACGCGAGGACGCCTGTAGACCTCCACGGACGGGTGGCCCAGGCTGGCAATCAACCCGATCTCCGCGGGGCCGAGCGCATTCCCGATCCCAAGCACCCGGTCGCCTTCACCGACGTCTTCACCCGCCCGCCGGATGTTCCTCCCCGGCTTGACCGGTTCACGTATCAAGACGGTGCCCCCAACCTCTTCAGCCATCTCCAGCTGGACCACAGCGTCCGCGCCCGGGGGGATAGGGGCGCCGGTCATAATCTTGGCAGCTTCTTCGGGCCCAACGGCATGGCCGGCCACATGGCCGGCCGGTATTGTCTCGCTGATAGTAAGCGTAACAGGCGAGTCCGGCGTGGCATCGACAGTATCAACCGCCCTCACAGCGAACCCGTCCATGCCCGCATTGTCAAAAACCGGAACGTTATGCGACGCAATGATCTCTTCGCTCAATACCATACCGACGGCATCGGCGAGCGAGCGTGTCTCGACCGAGAGCGGGAGGGCCTCGGCTAATATACGAGATCGCGCTTCTTCTATGCTGATCAACTTGATGGCCAACGCGTGCCCTCCATCGCGGCAACTACCAAACACGGATTTGCACTCTCCGTGTAAACCATTTGGTCGAACCGACCGATAAGAAGCATAGCATGAGCGATACGAGCCAAACACCAGTGCCCGAGGCCGCCGTGGACATCAGTGACCCCGAGATCTGCCTCCCTAAGCTAGTTCCATCGGACGGCCCATCTGCCACAGCCGCCTCCTCCCGCCTGCAAGCCATCCACGATCTGGTCCGCGCCGGCGAGTACAACATCCCAGCCACCCTTATAGCCGAACGGATGATTGAACGCATGATCACCCGCAAACGAGGATCCAAGCATTAGAG
>CAZOJR010000265.1:0-3190 GCA_964580165.1 uncultured Gaiellales bacterium | reverse complement strand
GATGTCATCATCGATTGTCTGACTCTCTCGCTAGGCGGGAATGTCCAGGCCGGTCTCGCTACTCTCCAAGCCACCAGACGGGTGAAAGACGAGCTGGGAGTGAATCAGACTCAGGGTGCCAGCAATATCTCGCACGGTTTGCCTAACCGTCCCGTTCTGAATGGTGCATACCTCGCTATGGGTATCGAAGCCGGACTCACCTGCCCGACGGTAGACGTGGCTCTGGTGCGGCTGGCCGTGCTATCAGCTGATCTGGTGTTGGGCAAGGATAACTACGCTATGCGGTTCATCGCCGCCTTCAGGGAGGCGCAAAAAGCCGCCCAGGCATAGGTGGGTTTGCCGTTTGCTTGGGTGGGCGCCCATAATAGACCCGCCTCGTGCAGAGCGTCCCACCGGTGCGGACGTGCACTGGCGAAGATGGTGCAAATACGATGAGGAGAACGATCGTGGGCCACGAGACCAAGCTGTACATTGATGGACGGTGGGTCGATCCGGTCGAAACCGGACGTTGGATCACAGTCGTCGATCCGGCCACGGAGCAGGAAGTGGCGCAGGTTGCCGCTGGCTCCGAAACCGATATTGATGTGGCCGTTCGGGCGGCGCACCGGGCCTTTCCGAGTTACAGTGCGACCAGCCGCGAGGAGCGCCTCGAGCTGCTCGAAGGTATATTGGAAGGCTACAAGCGGCGTCTAAGCGAGATCGCAGCTGCGATGACCACCGAGGTGGGCATCCCCAAGTCTTTCTCCGAGAAGGTGCAGGCGTGTATAGGTAAGCGGCATCTGGAGACCGCCATCAAGGTGCTCAGAGAGTATCCTTTTGAGGAAGAATGGGGCGCCACGCAGATTATCCGGGAGCCCGTCGGGGTCTGTTCTCTGATATCGCCTTGGAACTGGCCCATGAACCAGGTAATCGTCAAGATTGCACCCGCTCTCGCGGCTGGCTGTACCATGGTTCTCAAGCCAAGCCAGTACTCTCCGCTCTCGACCTTGCTGCTGGTCGAGGTGATGCACGAAGCCGGTGTTCCTGCTGGGGTCTTCAACGTCGTAAACGGTCCTGGTGCCTATCTCGGCGAGGCTCTGGCAACGCATCCTCTGGTCGATATGGTTTCGGTCACGGCTTCAACGGAGGTAGGGGCCGCTGTTGCGCGGGCCGCTGCGGGCTCCATCAAACGTGTCTCACAGGAACTGGGAGGCAAATCCGCCTATATCGTGTTCGAGGATGTTGATCTGCAGAAGGTGATAGCGGCGGGTGTACGTGCTTGCATGCGTAACTCCGGGCAAAGCTGCAATGCGCCTACGAGGATGCTGGTTGCCCGCTCCGCATATGACGAAGCGGTTGAGATAGCGGCCAGAACGGCCGGTGAACTTCGCGTGGGCGATCCTTGGGATTCAGACACCTTCATGGGTCCGGTTGCAGGCAAGAAGCAATACGACACGGTGACCGGGTACATTGAAAGCGGCTTGAGTGAGGGCGCCCGTTTGGTGGCCGGGGGGCCCGGGCGACCCGAGGGGCTTACGCGTGGCTACTACGTGAAGCCGACCGTCTTCGCCGACGTCACAAGCAGTATGCGCATTGCCCGGGAGGAGATCTTCGGACCGGTGCTCGCCATGATTCCCTTCGAGGACGAGGATGGAGCGGTCGCTATAGCGAACGACAGTGAGTACGGACTCTCGGGCTATGTGAGTTCGCAGGATGTCGAACGGGCCCGCCGGGTGGCCCGCCGCCTGCGCACCGGCATGGTCCATCTCAACGGGGCCTCCACCGACATGGCTGCTCCTTTTGGTGGGTACAAGAGGTCGGGCAACGGTAGGGAATGGGGCCGGTTTGGTTTGGAGGATTTTTTGGAGGTCAAGGCCATCATGGGCTACCGCAAGTAGAGAGGCTGCGACGGAGATGCCGGGTGGGTTGAAGATTGCGCCATGGAAAGACAACCTGGTTGCTCGGAGGTTACTGTGACCCTGCCTTCATTGCGCGAGATACTGGCCTTGCCGGCATTTGCCGGAGCCGAACTTCTCTCCGGCCCGTCACGCTTGGACGAGCCGGTTACCTGGGTGCATGTATCCGAGGTCATGGACGCGTGGCGGTTTCTCTCCGGCGGCGAGGTGCTGCTGAGCACCGGCTTGGAATTGGCGCGGGCTGCACCGGGGGCGCGCGAAGCCTATTTGCGTTCACTGGTGGAGGCTGGCGCGCAGGCCTTGGTACTCGAACTGGTCCAGTGGTTACAGGAAGTACCCGACGAGTTACTGCAAACGGCACGGCTCACCGACTTTCCCTTGGTGGTGTTTCGTGAAGAAGTACGATTTGCCGATCTAACGAAGGCGGCTCATGAGCGCATACTCCGACCCTCTGGTCCATCTGACCATGAACAGTGGTTGGACAGCCTGCTTGATGCGCTGGTAGAGACCGGGCGTGGTTCACAGTTTGTCGAAGGACAGCTGGGGCCTATCCTTGCACTCCCCGGTAGGCCGCGAGGCACTCTCTTGGCTACCCTGGAAGCTCTGCTGGTTGTCCACTTCAACATTGCCGAGACGGCTCGTAGGCTGGGGGTTCGCCGCCAGAGTGTCTACTACCGTCTGGAACAGCTTACCGGCATGCTGGGAGATCTGGAGGCTCCGTACCGGCGGACCAGCCTTGTGGTCGCGCTCGAGCTGCTCAAACGTAGTCCGACCGAGACTTCTGCTTGAGCATCATTGCTCTTTAAGGCCGAGAAGGATTTTTCCCTGCTTCTTTTGACACTCTGTCCGTTGAATAGCTCCCGCTAGCACGAGTACTATGCATTATGCGTGAAGTTTTTGGAGGCTCCATGGATCGCACATCCGCACAGGTAATCAAGGACAGCCGCGAATACACTCTTTTCTCGTGGTCGGTACAGAGTGCAACCAGTCCCATCCATATGACCAAAGCAGAAGGTGTCTGGTTCTGGGACGGCGATGGAAATAAGTGGTTGGACTTCAACTCCCAGTTGGTCAATCTCAACATAGGCCATCAGCATCCCAAGGTAGTGGCCGCTATTAAGAAACAAGTTGACGAGCTTTGCTTTGCGGGTCCAAGTTTTGCCACCGAGCCCCGAGCCCAACTCGGCAAGAAGCTGGCCGAGGTCACCGGTCTTGCCAAGGCGTTCTTCTGTCTTGGTGGGGCCGAAGCGAACGAGAATGCCATGAAGATGGCTCGCATGTACACCGGCAAAGAC
>CAZOJR010000264.1:0-3191 GCA_964580165.1 uncultured Gaiellales bacterium | reverse complement strand
CGCACCGAGACAGTGGCGCGTTTGTCGATCTCGAACTCGAGCCACGATCCGCGGGCCGGCATAAGATTTGCCACGAGAACCTGTTTGGTCGGATCTTTGGCCGCCATGACGTAAGCACCGGGAGAGCGCACGAGTTGCGTTACAATCACCCGCTCGGTCCCATTGATGATGAAGGTTCCCTGCTCGGTCATCATGGGAAAGTCGCCCATGAAGACGCTCTGTTCTCTTATCTCACCCGATTCCCGGTTGACGAAGCGGACCGTGATGAACAACGGTGCTGCATATGTCTGGTCTTTGTCCCGGCACTCTTTGAGAGTGAGGGCCGGTTGGTGAAATTCATAATCCCCGAATTCGACGGCGTAGTTGCCTGTGTAGTCCTCGATGGGATTGATGTCGTGGATGGTCTCTTTGAGACCCTCGGTCTTGAACCATTCGAACGATTTGGTCTGTACTTCTATAAGGTTGGGAACTTCAAGGATCTGCGGTAGATTAGAGAAGGATTTTCGAGGTCTGGGAGTCTTCCTTTCGCCCAAAGGGGATCACTCCTCGCATGCCGGGGGTTTTGCACAGCGGTTTGACGCGCAACCCTGTATGCTATCACGGCTCAGGATACGCGACAAGCCCAGGCTAACTAAGTCCCCGTGGACTCATGCAGCCTGGGCTTGTGTTTCGCCGGGGACGCAGGCATTCCTGCCCACGCCCTCCGACGCAGAACTTACTTGACTTCGACTTCCGCGCCCACTTCTTCGAGCTGCTTCTTGATGTCTTCAGCCTCAGCTTTGGGTATGGCCTGCTTAACAGGGTTGGGGGCTCCGTCGACCAAGTCCTTAGCCTCTTTGAGGCCCAATCCGGTGAGTGCCCTTACGACCTTAATGACGTTGATCTTCTTCTCCCCGGCGGCCTTGAGAATGACGTCAAACTCGGTTTGCTCTTCTTGCTCAACCGCGGGAGCCGCTGCGCCGGCCGGAGCGGCAGCCGCAGCAACAGGTATGGCCGCACTAACCCCAAACTCTTCTTCCAGGGCCTTAACCAGTTCGGACAGCTCCAGGACCGACATGTTCTTGATTTCTTCTATGAGCTTATCGGGGGTCACCTTAGCTCAACTCCTTCTTGATTTCTCGGTATCTCTCTTCTCAACTTTTACTAAGCAGATTGCATCCATCATTCACGCCACAGTGTAAGCTTCAGGCAGCATCGGCCTTCTGCTCTTGAACCTGGGCCAGGACCACCACGAGCCCTCTGATAGGGCCGTTGAGAACGGAGACAAGCCCCGTCAACGGCGCCGCCAGCGTGCATACCAGTTGGGCAATCAGCTGTTCGCGGCTGGGCATCGTCGCCAGCTTCTCCACATCGGTGGCGTCAAGCATAGTGCGCTGCAGCTTGCCCCCGCGGACCGCGGCCTTCTTCTTCTCCTTGATGAAGCCCTGAATGACTTTCGCCGCCTTCACCGGGTCACCATGGCAATAGGCAATGGCGGTGGGACCCTGCAAGAGTTCAGTCAGCCCCTCGACGCCTGCTTCGGAAGCCGCGATTTTCGCGAGTGTGTTCTTGACCACTTTGAGGCTCGCATCGACCTTCACCAGACGGGCCCGCAGTTCAGAAGTCTCGGCGAAGGTGAGGCCACGATAATCTACGAAATAGTAGACATCGGCAGCCCCTAGATCAGCGGCAATTTCCTTGACCGTTTCGATCTTATCCGGTCTCGGCATACTGTTTCACCTCCTTCAAGAGAAATCGTCCACCTCCAACAGCAGAGGTGGACGATGACTTCACAGGCTCTCGCAAGCTGTTATATACGTCTCACTCTGCCTCGGCTGGCGGGTCAGTCAAACGACCTCACCGCTTCTGCCGCCTAGGCGGCACCAGCTGTCTCCGGCGGATTTGCGGCATTCAGTATAGCACCGGTCGGGACTTATCCCCGCGCCCCGTGTGCGTCTGTGTTACCAACGCCGGGTCCGGCATCTCCACCGTGCACGTTTACACGGTCCCGCCCACGTCATACCAAGCGGCTGTGTCTGTTACGCTTCTTCTTCGACCAGCGCCCGGGTCTTCGAAGTATCCAGAGGAACACCGGGACCCATCGTACTAGCCATAGTGATCGTACGCAGGTATTTGCCTTTCGCCGCAGCCGGTTTGGCCCTGATGATCTCGCCCAGCACTTCACTGTAGTTGGCTACCAACTGATCGGATCCAAAGGACTTCTTGCCCACGATTACGTGAATGACCCCGAACTTGTCGGTCCGGTACTCCACCTTGCCAGCTTTCATGTCGACCACGGCCTTGCCCACATCGAAGGTCACAGTGCCTGCCTTCGGGTTGGGCATGAGACCCCTGGGACCCAGAACCCGCCCCAATTTGCCGACCACCCCCATCATGTCCGGAGTAGCGATAGCGGCGTCAAAATCAAGCATGCCACCCTCGATCTGTGCGGCCAGATCCTCGGCTCCCACCAAGTCGGCGCCGGCGGCTTCGGCTTCGGTTGCCTTCTCGCCCTTGGCGAACACGGCGACCCGCACAGATTTGCCGGTACCGTGCGGCAGCATAACCGTACCGCGGACCTGCTGATCAGCGTGGCGAGGATTAACCCCCAACTTGATGTGCACCTCGACCGTTTCGTCGAAGTTTGCCGTGCTCAGACTCTTGAGCAGATTGGCAGCCTCCATCGGCGTATAGAAACGGCCGGGCTCGATGGCCTTCTTGGCTTCTTTGAAGCGCTTGGAATCCTTGCTCATCACGATACCTCCTGGTGGTCAAACGGGCTCCCTGCCCTCCCACCTGACGGCCCGCTTGCGCGGGCTATTACTTCCTGCTACTCGACGACCGTGACTCCCATGCTGCGCGCCGTGCCGGCCAGAATGTTCATGGCGGCATCGACATCATGCGCGTTGAGATCGGGCATCTTCACCTCGGCAATCTGCCGGAGCTGGTCTTTGGTGATCTTGCCGACCTTCTCTTTACGCGGATTGCCGCTTCCCTTGGCAATGCCGGCCGCCTGACGGATCAGTACTGCCGCAGGCGCAGTCTTGAGGATAAACGTGAAGGAGCGGTCTTCGAAAACCTTCAACTCCACCGGCACCACTTGGTCGACACGGTCCTGAGTCGCCGCGTTGTAAGCCTTGCAGAACTCCATGATATTCACACCGTGCTGGCCCAGAGCAGGGCCGACCGGAGGGGCCGGGCTTGCTTTGCCC
>CAZOJR010000263.1:2788-3220 GCA_964580165.1 uncultured Gaiellales bacterium | reverse complement strand
CGTTGGCTCCAAAACGACCCTTGTTGGGAGTACCATCCGCCTCGATCATCACACGATCGATCTCACATTGTTCAAGGGCATCGAGTCCGATCAGAGCATCGCAGATCTCATTGTTGACATGCCCCACAGCTTCGAGGACACCCTTGCCCCGATAGGCCTGATCTCCGTCACGCAGTTCAACCGCTTCGAACGAACCGGTGGATGCGCCCGAAGGCACCGCGGCGCGGCCCCATGCCCCACCATCCAGCTCCACCTCCACCTCCACAGTGGGATTCCCCCGAGAATCGAGAATCTGACGTCCGAGAACGCCTACGATGACGGTCATCGCTCCTGCTCCTTCTTCGCTTGCTGGTAATAAGCCTCTTGTTCGTCCAGACCCATACTCTCAAAGTCCAGCCCATCATGCCCAGCCGAGCGGGCGGCAGTCTCCAC
>CAZOJR010000263.1:0-2723 GCA_964580165.1 uncultured Gaiellales bacterium | reverse complement strand
GAACAATAGATCGCCCACTTCCCCCGCCAACCCTCTCGGGTTACCGTCCACGGCCATCTCCTGCTCAAGCTCGGCGGTCTCCTCTTTCACCTTGTCGACGACGTCGGCGGCACGGTCCCAATCGAAACCTACGGCCGCAGCCCGTTGCTGGAGCTTCTGAGCAAAAAGAACAGAGGGGAAAGCATTGGGAACATCATGAAAGATGCCTTCCCTCCCCTCTGATTCTCTCTTGATCACATCCCAATTCTCGCGCACCTGTTCCGGCGTATCGGCGGTAGCATCCCCGAATATGTGGGGATGCCTGCGTATCAATTTGGTCCGGATGCCAGACGCCACGTTGCCCAGATCGTACAGCCCCTGCTCTTCGGCCACGCGGGCCAAGAAGTAGACCTGGAAGAGCAGATCGCCAAGCTCTCCGCATACGGCATCATCGCCACGCGCCGCTCTCTCACGGACGCTGTCGACCAGTTCGTACGTCTCCTCGAGGGTGTAAGCGACAATGCTCTCCTGGGTCTGCTTGCGATCCCACGGGCACTCTTCGCGCAGGCGCCCCGTGAGATCGTACAGGCGGCCCAACTCATCGACTATCGCATCGCGTCCCATGATGCCTCGCTAATCTTCATCCGCCTCGTTGAGAGTCGTCTCAGACGAAACAGTTTGTTCCACAGCGGGCTTGTAGTCCGCGAGATACTCGACCCCGAGACGGGTCTGCGCAAGAGACAACCACTGCTTCCAAGCCTCAGTCTGCTTCTCCTCGATAAGAGCGGTGCGTATCTTCTCCTTCACCTGATCGAGGGAAAGTTGCTGTTCTGGAGTGATGTCGGTCACTTCTATAATGTGATAACCATACTGGGTCTTCACCGGTTGAGATAGATCACCGACCTCGAGTTCGAAGACCGCCGTCTCGAAGGCCGGCACCATCGTTCCCCTGGTCACCGAGCCAAGATCTCCTCCCAACTCCTGCGTAGACTCGTCGTCTGAGTACTTCTCGACCAGAGTTACAAAATCCGCCCCGTTTTGGAGTTCGCTGCGCACCTTCTCCGCCTCGATCCGGGCGGCTTCCCATTCATCATCACTGGCGGTCGTAGCAACCGTGCCGCCTGCCAGTGTCGCAAATGGAGAGATGAGGATGTGGCGCACGTCCCGGGATTCCTGTTCCACGTAGTCTCCCTTGTGCGCTTCATAGTAGGTTTGGACTTCCTCTTCGGCGACCGTCACGTCGCCCACAACAGCCGCCTTGGCCTTGTCGAACCACAAGCGGTCTCTGATCGACCGAGTCAACTGTTCAAGTGTTAGGCCCTGTGTTTCAAGCGCCCGCTCGAAGGCTTCGTCGGTCAAGAACATCCGCTCGATCTGCTCGAGCTCGCTCTGCACATCTCGTTCGGCGACACTCACCTTCAGGCTCGAGGCCTCCTGTTGCATAACCTCGAGAGTCACAAGGTATTCGGCAAGACCCTGCTCGAAGCGACGGTATTCGTCCTGTTGCGCATCTTCGTCCGGAGCGAGCCCGGCGGCCTCGTATGCGGCCTTGAGCTGCTCAAACTCATCCTGGGAGACCAATGCATCGCCCACCCGGGCAATTGCACCCTGTGGCAGATCCCCCTCGCACCCCGCGAACAGTAGAATAAAAGACAGAAGGAGCAGGCCGGTGACAGGCCTTCTGATCACGCTGGACCTCACTTTATCGCCCGCGGGGTCATCGCCCCATCAAAGAGCCCGAGTATATCATCCAGTACTTCTTGAACAGTCCGGCGCAGACCCCGTTCATCCCCGCGCAGACCCAGAGAGAGATGGCCCTGGACCGGCGCATACACATAACGTCTATCACGATCGCGCAGCCGCTCCCGGAACCCCGATGGAAGATGCAGGCCGGTGATGAGCAGACGATTCTGCCTTATCGACAGAGCATCAGCATCCAGAGTCTGGAGAATCGCCCGCACCTCGCCCAAGAAGATAAGGTTGTCCACCGGCTCCGGAATCTCTCCGAACCGATCACCAAGTTCCGTACGCAGATCTCCCAGTTCTTCCGGTGACGCGGCTGAGGCGATGCGGCGATGCAGGTCAACCCGGGCGGCCTCGTAACCGATGAATGAGGCGGGCACATGGGCGTCGATACCTATCTCCACGCGAGGCACCTTTTCTATCCCGGCTTGCTCACCCCGGAGCTGGGCCGTGGCTTCCTGCAACATCGACAAATACATCTCGAAGCCCACCGCCGCGATATGGCCCGACTGTTCCTCCCCCAGCAGCTCACCCGCGCCCCTGATTTCAAGATCGCGCATGGCAATCTTGAAACCTGAACCCAATTCGGTGTAATCGGCAAGAGTGGAGAGCCGGGCCACTGCTTCCTCGGTCAAGACCGCTTCGTCGGGGTGGAATAGAAAGGCATGAGCCACCCGTGACGAACGGCCGATACGTCCCCGTATCTGATAGAGCTGCGCCAATCCCAGCAGATCGGCCCGTTCCACGATGAGAGTGTTGGCGTTGGGGATGTCGAGCCCGCTCTCGATGATAGTGGTAGTGACCAATACATCGTGATCCCCTCTCAGGAATTCGAGCATGACCCGCTCCAACTCCTGCTCGTGCATCTGTCCATGGGCTACGGCGAAACGCACTTGGGGCATGAGCTCACGGAGCCGCGCGGCCGTCTTGTCTATGGTCTCCACCCGGTTGTGAAGGTAGTAGATCTGGCCGCCCCTGTCGATCTCCCGTTCGACGGCCCG
>CAZOJR010000262.1:0-3254 GCA_964580165.1 uncultured Gaiellales bacterium | reverse complement strand
CTGCCGCCACTTCGCCGTTGTTTGACGTCGGACGTGGCGGCAGAACGGCACTCGTTCTGGGGAGCGTATCGTGAAGCGCATGGTTGCCGATCTTGAGATCGAATGTGTCACTGGCGATATCACCCGGCAAGAGGGGTTTGACGCGGTGGTGAACGCCGCGAACGCGCAACTCATGCCCGGGGGAGGGGTGGCTGGAGCCATCCATCGGGCCGCCGGTCCGGCCTTGTATGAGGAGTGCCGGCCTCTTGCGCCTATCAAGCCTGGTCAAGCGGTGATCACCGGTGGCCACGATCTGCCCAATGCGTACGTGATTCACTGTCTGGGACCGGTCTACGGAGTGGATAAACCGTCCGCTGGTCTGCTTGCTGGCTGCTACCGGAATGCTCTCATTCTGGCCGAGGACGCGGGTTTGTCATCAGTGGCTTTTCCGGCCATCTCTACCGGGGTCTTCGGCTATCCCGTCAAAGAGGCGGCCGAGGTGGCACTCAAGGCTATAGCGGGTACGGCCTCTGTGCTTGAGAGCGTGCGCCGCGTCCGTCTTGTGCTTCACGACGAGCGGGCCCTGCGTGTGCACGAGGAAGCTCTGGCGCGATTGATGGAGTAGGATCGGAGTGAACCGGAACCGCGTATCGTCGGATGCCGCTCGGGCACGGTCATGCCGGACTACCAGAGCGGTAGGCCGGGATCAGAGATCCCAATGACCTGCCGCTTCTGGTTGAAATAGCACCTTACTTACGCGTAGCTTGCGCATACCTGCGGGGACCTTCCACTCGAACTCGTCTCCCACACGGTAGCCGAGCATAGCCGTGCCGATCGGAGCGAGGATCGACACCTTGCCCAGTTCGATGTCGGCCTCTTCTGGGAATACCAGTGTATAGGTCTCTACCTTGCCGGTACCGAGGTCGGTAAGTTCTACGGTCGAGCGCATGGTCACCACATCGGCGGGCACGTCTCGAGAATCAACAATCTCTGCTTTCTTGAGTTCGTCCTGCAGTTTGGCCAGGTGCTCTCCACTGCCGTGAATGGCCCGCTCTTTGGCCATGAGCGCCTGCAGTCGCTCAAGATCTAATCTGGTGATAAAGATTGCTTTGGATCTCATGTGGTCTCATTTCCTCCGATAGCAGGAAGCGCTACCCCTGCTATTCTACCCCAGAGCAGAGACGATCCTCGCAGTACGGATGGAAACAATGGGTGCGATCTATCTCAAACACTGGTAGGAGAAGATATGAAGACTTCACTTGGCGCAAAAACTTTGGCTTACCCTACACCTGTGTTTATCGTTGGGACGTATGACTCCGTAGGACGTCCAAACGTGATGGCAGTGGCTTGGGGCGGAATCTGCTGCTCAAAGCCGCCCTGTGTTGCCATTTCTGTGCGTGAGGCGACCTACACGTACGGTAATCTGATGGAGCGAAAAGCCTTCACGGTAAGCATCCCATCGCGGGACCATATGGTGGCCGCCGACTTCTTTGGATTGGCCTCCGGCAGGGATGTCGATAAGTTTGCCGTTGCCGGGCTGACACCGGTGCGGTCGGATCTGGTCGACGCACCGTACGTGGAAGAATTCCCGCTGACCTTGGAGTGCAAGGTGGTGCATACGGCCAGACTGGGGTTGCATACGCTCTTCGCGGGGGAGATTATCGATGTGAAAATCGACGAGGACTGCCTTGGACCCGACGGAAAGCCGTCGGCTGAACTGGTGCGTCCGTTTAGCTGGGCGCCGGTGGAGAATTTCTACTATGCCATCGGAGAGAAGTTGGGCCCAGGTTTTTCGCTGGGGAAGGCTCTTGGAGCCAAAGAGGAGTGAATAGTTGCTGGCGTATTCTCTGCCTTGCCGCGGTGGCTCTGGCTGTTTGCCTGCCGGTCGCCGCAACTGGCTGTGGATCGGATAAGGTTGATGACGCAGTTTTGAGCATTGACCAGGCGTTGGCTGTGAATTCAGGGCGAGACGTCAAGGTCCAAGGTTTTCTGATAGCCACCGAAAATGAGGTGCGCCTGGCGTCGGCGCTGCTCGAATCCTATCCTCCACAGGCGGGCGGCGCGGCCATGCCGGTCGAAGATCTTGACCTTTCGGCTCTTGCGGGGCTGAGTACCACGGCAGACAATCCCGAGCTGGCGCAGACTTCGTGGTCGGATTATCCCGTGATTCTTGAGGGGATTATGGAAAACGGGGCGCTGAAGGTCAAGAAGACTCCCCCGGTGGTCGAAGCGATCACGGGGGAGGCAAGAGTGCGTTTCAGTCCCGCGAGCGAACCTCTCGTGCCGGGCGAGATGGTGTGGTGGGTCTTGGAGGTTACCAATCTTGCCCAGGCGCCCTTGGACTTGACCTTTGCCAGCGGGCAGATGGGCGAGGTAGTTCTGTCGCAAAATGGAGTGGAGGTGTACCGGTGGAGCAGCGGCAAGCAATTCATCCAGGCCGTCACGGTTGATACCCTCCAGCCGGGCAGATCGAAGTCTATCGTGCTGAACGACGTTTTTTCTCTGGCCCCCGGAACCTATGAAGCCATCGCTACGGTGACGGCTTCGATAGGCCCCGAGGGTTCTGGGGGCTTGCTTCACCCGGTCGAGACTGTAATCACTGTACGCTGACCCGGCATCATGGGGTTGTCGCTTGCCGGGCGGCGTAATCCCTCCCAACCTCTTGGCGCTATGTCAAGACCTGTGCCGGATTCAGGACCTGCGCCGGATGATCCACTTCTGCGCTTCGATTATCCAGAGAATAACCGAGCTGATGGCGATTGCGATCAGGATTTCCGATAGCGAAAGGGCCTGGGTACCGAAGACCTCCTGTAGGAGAGGCACATAGATCAGGGCAAACTGAAGCAGCAAGGTGAGGGCGACCGCTCCATACAGCAATGGGTTGGATCGGGGAGAAGTCAAAAAAACTGATTCCCGGTCGAGACGTATCGCCAGAACGTGAAACATCTGGAAGAACGTGAGTATGGTAAACAACATGGTCTGCCATGAGTCATCCCCCGCCTGCCAGTAGTACCAGCCGGTCACAAGGGCGATGATGCCCATGACCGGCCCGGCCCACAAAATGTGGCTCCCCAGCCCGCGGGCAAATATGCTCTCATTAGGGGGATGTGGAGGACGTCGCATGACATTCGGTTCCGGTGGCTCGAAGCCAAGAGCTAGACCTGGAAGACCGTCGGTAACGAGATTCATCCACAGTATCTGAAGAGGGAGCAGGGGCAGTGGCATGCCCAGAAGCGGGTAGACGAGCATCACCGCGAGTTCGCCGATATTGGTGG
>CAZOJR010000261.1:0-3338 GCA_964580165.1 uncultured Gaiellales bacterium | reverse complement strand
CACCATCTGCATGAGGAGCCCCTCGCGAGAGGCCGATCGTCCCGTAAATTCCGCGGTTGGCGGCGGAGTGAAGCACACGTACTCGAAGTCGTCACTGAACATCTTACCGATGTTCGGCACCGTTTCGATTGGACCGGCGTTCTCGTTGAACGTTCGGAAGTAGTTATCCATCCAATCGGAAATGCTCTCGCGGGTGATATCCATTCTGCCGCCTCCGTTCTGTAGGGTTGTACTTCTTCGGGTGACTTATCGTGCGTCGTGAGACTCCGTGACATCCCAGAACTTGAATCTGCTGCCATCGATTATGGGCTGTGCGATTTGCTTCGCCCCCGGCGTCGCCTGTGCGTACAGGAGTCTGCGACTGATCCAACTTGAGCCCGCCCTTCTCAGGGATGCCAGGCTCTCCGCCAAGGTGATCGCGTCTCCGAGAACATCGGCGATGGGGACACCATCGACCTCTGTCACTCCCTGCGGGTAGTCTTTCTCAGCCCCGGGGGCAAGACGCATGGCGGGAGACATGAGAGAGCAGGCCGGGATGATCACCTCGGCTCCATCAGCGATCAGTTCTCGGGCCGTCTGGCAGAATGCCTTGACAGTGTCGCTCGCGTCTACGAGTGCGAGCTCTTGGGCAGCGGGTGACTCGGCGATGGGCCGGATGCCAGCACAACGATCGGTGAGCCCGTATTTGGCTATGCGTTCCTCTTGGCCGGGGATGTTGTACTCCGATATGTGCACTATCCCGAACTTGCGGCCCATCAGCGTCGATAGGAGCATTGCCGACTCACCTATGCCGACGACGGGAATATCCAACGCCTGGCGCACCTCCCAGAGCATGGGGTCGCCGAAGCAGTTGATGACAACGGCGTCGAACCCCTCCTCTTTGGCACGAGCAGCCGAGTGATAGACCATGACCGAGGCCAGGTGATCCATGTAGCTGTAGAAAGACGGCTCCATCCCGGTGTTGCCCCACTCGCAGAAGCGGTAGGTGATTGCCGTTTCTTCTCGTTTGACCAGGTCTAGATTCCTCTGCAACAACGGAACGTAGGCAGACTTCATGAACTGCCCGAACTCGCTGTCTTCCTTTCCGGCCGGAATGTTGACAAACAAGATCTTCATTTCTTACTCCCCAGGTCGCTCTTTGGCTCCTCGTCGAAGTCGCACGTCGGTGTTCTTGTGCGCTCGGCCCGTCTCTATCAGATCTGTTTCGCTGTTTGATAGCCGGAGCGGATAGCGTTCACGATCATGCCGGCTTCCCTACCGTCCCCGATCAGGTAGAGCTCAGGAACCTTACCTTGCAGGGTCTTGTGCAGCTTGTTGTTCGGAAGCAAGGGGGCGGTCGGGATGACCGTGTCGGCATCGATCTCGTGTCGATGCCCGCCCGTGTCCTCATAGGAGACGCCGACGGTGGTCACCTTGATGTTCTTGGCCTCGGTAACAATCGTGACGCCCTTGCGCTCAAACCAGTTCATCAGCAGACCCACTCGGAAGTCGATACAGCCCTCGCCGATTCGGTTGGTAGGCTCGAGCACGGTCACAATCCGCCCTCGTTTTGTCAGGAACTCGGCCACCTCCAAGCCATGCAATCCCGCACCGATGACCACGGCCTTCTTGCCGACCGGCAGCCAGTAGTGAGTTGCCCAACCGAGAAAGCGGGGGCCAAACAACCGCAACCACGGCTTGACACGCTTGTGCAGTTCGGGCGTTGTGACGACGTTGTCCCCCGCGCCCTCCACCGGGGGCGAATTGAGCACCCCTCCGGTCGCCAGGATCACGACGTCGGGCTTGCGAGCGAGAATGCTCTCCGCGGTCGCCTCTTTGCCCAGTTCAACCTTGACACCCTGCTGGTGCAGTTGCCGGCGAAACCAGCGAACAAGCGACGGGATGTCTTCCACTTCGAGCCCTTTGATGAGGCAGGCCATAGGTAGCAGTCCACCGAGGCGCGACCCTTTGTCGATCAGCGTCACATCATGTCCCCGCAGAGAAGCAACCCGGGCGGCTTCCATACCTGCGGGACCGCCTCCGACAACCAGTACCTTCTTCTTCTTGGACGCCGAGGCCACGTCATAGTAGCCAAAGCCCAGAGCAGCGTTCGCACGGCAATGGCTTTCCACCTCGTCCCCACTTCTGTTCAAGCAGGTACCACAACGAGTGCATGGCCGCACGTCCTCACGATGACCGGCCTTCAGCTTGTTGGGCAACTCGGGATCGCAGAAGAGGGGCCGATTCATACCCACGAAATCGGTCTTGCCCTGCTCGAGCATTTCTTCACCCAGTTCGGGTGTCACATAGCCGATGAGGATGATCGGCACGCCCAGAGTCTTTTTGTATGTCTCACTCATCAGGCGCATGGCAGCCTTGCCCCGCTCTTTCGAGTAGTAATGGGGCGACATCTTGCCGACCGGAACCTGCGCCTCAGGGTAGAACATGTGGTCGGTCAGATAGCCTGGCACATGCAGGCCCATCCAGTGGCTGCGCACCATCACCGCGTCAGCACCGGTCTCGACTGCCCATTTCGCGTTTTCCAGACCCTGCTCGTAGGTGAGACACGCGCTGTCATCGACCCCAATGGCGTAACCGACCTCGAAGCCGTTTAGGCAGACCACGACTGGGTAGTCAGCACCGCACCGCTCCTTGATGCCCGCGATGATCTCCATCATCATGCGTGCCCGCTTCTTCTGCGTGCCCCCGTATTCATCGGTCCGCCGGTTCCAGAAGGGTGACAGGAAATTGTGCACAATGTGGCTGCTGGCCATATTGAGATCGACACCGTCGTAGCCCGCCTTCTGAGCGCGCTCTGCAGCATCGACATACTTGCGGATGATCTCTTGAATCTCGGGTATGGCAAGTGGCCGTATAAGGTCACGGTGGCAGTCGCCCAAGCTCGGGATATTCACCGCCGATGCACCGACCGGCGGACCCTCGTAGGTAGCCGGGAAGCCGTCGAGCAAGGGATTCTGCCACGGACCCTCATGCTCAAACTGCAGAAGGGTGGGACAGCCGTAGCTGTGAATCAGATCGACCAGTACCTTCATGCCCGGGATGTATTTATCATCGTCCATGCGGTAGCGAGGTCGGTACCGACAGCCATACGGAAAGTCCACGGTGGGTGTTTCTACAGATATGATCCCTGCCCCACCTTGAGCTATTGCCCCGTACAGTCCCAACACGTTCTCGTTCATCGAGTCGGCCTCGGCATCGGTGAAGCAGAACGTGGCCGCCGCAGATTTATAAATGCGGTTTCGCGTCCGTATTTTCCCGATCTGTCCTGGCTCGAGCAGTTTCGAGAATTTGTTGGCCGTGCTCATTTACACGCTCTCCTTCCTTACTACGTCTCAGTC
>CAZOJR010000260.1:0-3344 GCA_964580165.1 uncultured Gaiellales bacterium | reverse complement strand
CGAACGTGCGAATCACGATGGCGTCGACGTACCGGGAAAGCACACGAGCGGTGTCTTCGATACTCTCCGACTTGCGCATCTGAAGCTCCTGCTCAGATAGGTACAGCGGCATGCCGCCCAGTTGGTAGACGCCCACACTGAACGAGACCCTTGTGCGGGTGGAAGGCTTACCGAATATCAGAGCAACCGTCTTTCCGGCCAATACCGTTCCAAGCGGTTGTTGCTTCCACACGCGTGCCTGTGCCAATAGTCTTTCTATTTCGGCCTTGCTCAAATCGGGGACAGTCAGGAAATGTCTGAGTTCCACGTTATCCCTCCCTATACACGAGGAATCTCATTGGCGGGAATGATCTTCGTGCCCAGGCCGGCATCATCGGTCATGATTTCGAGCAGGACCGAGTGCGCAATCCGGCCGTCGATGATGTGTGCAGCTCTTACGCCGGCCTCGAGCGCAGTCAAAACTGCTTCGAGCTTGGGAATCATGCCTTTGGAGACCTTGCCGCTTTCGATAAGCTCCGCCACTTCGCCCTCGGTGCACTGAGAGAGAACAGTAGAATCGTCGGTAAGATCGCTCATCAATCCGGGGACGTCAGTGAGAAAGATGATCTTCTCAGCTTTCAGTGCAGCGGCAAGCGCTCCGGCGACCGTATCGGCGTTGATGTTGTAGCTCTCGCCTGCAGAACCCGCGCCTATAGAGGCAACCACCGGGACGTAGTCAGCTTCGAGTAGGGCCAGCAGTTGAATGTTGACCCCGGTCACCTCACCGACCAGACCGAGATCTAACAAGCTACCGTCACTTCCGCGCCGGATCAACTTCTCAGCCCTGAGCAGCCAACCATCATCGCCGCACAGTCCTACTGCGGGAGCGCCCTTGCTGTTGATGAGACTCACGATCTCCTTGTCCACCATAGCGATTAATGAGCGAAACAATCTCCTTGTTGACCTTCCCGACCAACACCATCTTCGCCACTTCCATGGTCGCCTCATCGGTGACCCTCAACCCTTCAATGAATCTCACCGGGAGTCCCAGGCGGTTCATGTAGGCGCTTATCTCATCTCCACCACCGTGCACAATAATCGGCTTGATGCCTACGTAGCGCAAGAGCGCGATATCGGTGGCAAACTCTTCCTTGAGATCAGCCGAACTCATGGCGGCGCCGCCGTATTTGATGACCATGGTGCTCCCGCTGAACATACGTATGTATGGGAGCGACTCAAGGAGCGTCTCTACACGTTTCTTATATATTTCACGCATGGCTGTTCTCACGTATGGTAACTGGCGTTGATGGTGATGTACTCGTGGCCCATGTCGGCAAAAAACAACTCCTCGGTCGCTTTTCCCAGCCCTAGATCAAGCCGGATATCTATCTCAGATTGCTTCATACCCGCCAGCATCACAGCCCGGTCGGTATCGGAGACAACACATGCCGCTCCCTCTTTTACAACCTGGACGCCACATAACCAAAGAGCGGCTCTCGGCAGAGAACGGCCGGCCATCGCAGCTCCGGCAGAACTGATGATCCGGCCCCAGTTCGGATCCTCTCCATGCATTGCAGTCTTGACGAGAGGCGACCCCGCGATCGCTCTAGCCACGGCGATCGCGCTTGTTTCAGTCTCCGCTCCCTCGACCCGCAGGCGCATTATCTTGCTCGCTCCCTCCCCATCCGCGACCATCATCAGAGCAATTCGCGTAAGCATAGAATCCAGCGCTTTGCCCACCCGATCCACACCTGCGCTCGAGAGACGCACGCCCGATGCCCCACTAGATAAGAACAGCACAGAGTCATTGGTGCTCATCTCGCCGTCCACCGTTATCCGGTTGAACGAGCGGCCGACGGCAGTGACAAGAAGCGCCTGCATGGTCTCCGCTGGAACAACAGCGTCGGTTGTAACTACACAAAGCATCGTGGCAAGAGCTGGTGCAATCATGCCCGCTCCCTTTGCACACACACCCAGCCTAACCGGTCCATCGACCGTGTCAACACTGAGCGCGCACGCCTTTGGGAAACGGTCGGTGGTCATGATGGCCTGGTTGAATTCCGGCCCTCCACCCGGTTGGACCGCACCCACAGCCTTTTCAACACCCGCGGCCATAAAACCCGCATCGAGTTGCACTCCGATTATTCCGGTAGAACCGACTGCTACCCTCTCGCGTGGCACCCCAAGACCGGCAGCACAAGCCTGCTGCATAGCACGGGCTACCGCAAGCCCCTGGGCGCCGGTGCACGCGTTTGCATTGGCGCTGTTCATGACAACCGCCACCAGCCGGCTCAAGTCACATTCGGTGCGATTGACCATCACGGGCGCTGCAGCAAAAGCATTCTGAGTGAAGACGGCCGCCGACGTAGCCATATCCTGCCATTGAGGCGCCACCGCCAAGACTCCCATGTCCGGGCGCCCGCTCTCTTTCAGGCCCACCGCTACTCCACCGGCGACAAACCCCGCCGGATGAGTTGCTCCCGGCGACTCTCCGGCGCCTTCTTCTAGCCCCACCCCTTCGGGGATAGACCAAAATCGCGAGGTAAAAGGCGCAACAACCACCGGATGCTCGGGCCCACCGCCTGCGCTCATACCAACCTCCTCAGCCCTGCATCCTCTTCGTACCCAAACATGCAATTCATGTTCTGCACCGCCTGTCCCGAAGCCCCCTTGACCAGGTTGTCTATAACGGTGAAGACCTTAACCAAGCCTGCGCTCTCATCCACTCTTACAGAGATGCGGCAGAAATTCGTTCCCGTCACTTCGGCAAGTGTAGGAACGTGTCCACTCACCTCAACAAAAGGCTCTCCCGCATAGAACGATCGATAGGTATCCAGCCAACCTTGAGTATCGCCCATTTGCTCCTTCGGTCTGAAGTACATGGTGCTGAAGATGCCACGATCCACGGGCAAGAGGTGAGGAGTGAACGACACGCCTATATTCTTCCCCACAGCTGAGTTCAACTCCTGGACCATCTCAATGGTGTGACGATGTCCAACTTCGCTGTAGGCGCTGAAGTTCCCGGTGACCGCGCAAAAGTGTGTCTTTTCAGATGGATTACGACCCGCCCCCGACACCCCTGACTTCGAGTCGACCACAACGACGGCTCCTTCGTCGATATGGGAAGCCGCCGGGAGTAAGCCGAGCAACATACCGGTCGGATAACAACCGGGGTTGGCCACCAACCGCGCGCTGCCAACCTGAGAACGATACCGCTCGGGCAATCCGTATACCGCCTCCGCCACTAGGTCGGGACGAGGGTGTTCAAAACCGTACCACGTACCGTAGTCCACCGGGTCGCTCAAGCGAAAGTCGGCACTAAGATCCACCACGCGGCATCCGGAGTCCACCAATTGAGCCACTAC
>CAZOJR010000259.1:0-3344 GCA_964580165.1 uncultured Gaiellales bacterium | reverse complement strand
CTTTGCCGTGGACCTGGATGTATACCTCTTTGTCGAACTCGGCGTAGGCCTCGATGCCAAACTTCTCGATGTACTCATCGGTGATCGGCTTGCCGGTGGCACCGCGCAGGTTCATCATCGGCGGGCCGTTCTTGCCCATGGCGGTGTGGAGCGGATGGTCGAGGGCCTGTGAATCCATGGCCACGCACTTGACCTGCTGCTTCACGAACCACTTGCCGGCTTCGATGCCCGTGCCGCAGGCATAGTGATAGTACTCTTTGGAGTCGTCGAACAGGCGATGCATACCGGTGTTCAGGCAGACAACCATGCCCTTGAGCTCGGACGGCTTGATACCCGCCCTATCGCAGGCGTCTTCAAGATGCTCGGGAAGGATCAGACCCCACGGGTGGATCTTGATCTCGAGGCAGACGGCGTCGCCCGTGTATGCGTCAACCGGCATTTCGTGGGTGTAGCGGGCACGACGGCCATCGAACTCACGCTCCATGACGTGACGAGGAGCGTCGGCATGAGTGCCAGTGTGCTGGACGCAGTCGACGCGCTGGGTGAGGACGCCGCCCTTGGCCATGGTGTGCATCGAATCGATGACCGGCTTTACAAAGTACGGCCAACGAGGGATCTCCGCACTGAATGGATGTGTAAGATCAACCCATACTTTCCCCATGATCTTTCTTCATCTCCTTCTTTCGTTGCTATTCCGACTAACGGGCGCTTCGAGCCCGGCTCGTCCTTGGCCGTGGCAACCGCGCCTGATAATGATACTCCGTTACGCTTCTTTGTCTTTCATCTCGCGGATGGCCTTGCACAGGTAGTCAAGCATATTGGCCCGGAGAGCCTTCTGCTGCTCCGGCGTCCACGTTTGGAAGCCTACACCGCCGGACTTAAATCCCAGCTCACCCTTGTCAACCTTCGCCTTGAGAATCGGCGACGGTTCGTGCGAGTCCTCCAGATGCCTCAACACGTAGTTGTGGATGGAGTAGGTGAGGTCGAGGCCCACCATGTCGGCATTCTCCAGTGGAGCCATCACCGGCAGGCGCATACCTGGACCGTACTTGAGGCTCTCGTCGACGGTGGCCGGATCAGCGATACCCCGCTCGACGATGGAAACAGCCTCGCGCCACAACGCGTGTTGCAGCCGGTTGGCGATGAAGCCCGGAACGTCCTTCTTGGCGTGCACGGGGTGCTTACCGATAGCCTTGTGGAGATCCATTGTCAGATCGATGACCCACTGCGGCGTCTCTTCGGTCTGCACCACTTCAACCAGAGGAATGAGGAATGGTGGATTCCACCAGTGGGTACCGAGAATCCTCTCCCGGTGCTCAGACGTGCTGGCGATCTCGGTGGGGCTCATGACCGAGGTGTTGGTCGCGAGCACCACATCGGGGTCGCACATCTTGTCAAGCTTCTGGAAGGTGTCCTGTTTGAGCGCCATGTCTTCGGCGACACATTCAAGTATGAAGTCAGCGCCGGCAACCGCTTCCGCCATATCCTGGGTACAGGTCACACGGGCCATGGTGGGCTCGACGTCTTCGAGCTTTCCGAGACCGCGATCTGCCAGGAAAGTAAGGTCGGCACGCATGCCTTCGACAGCCTTCTGCAACGTCTCAGCCCTACGGCTGTAGAGCCCGACCGGGTACCCAGCGGCCGCGAAGACCATGGAGCAGCCGTGCCCCATGGCGCCTCCGCCGATGATAGCGATCTTCTTGACGTCTTCCAGCTTTTTCATCCGGCCACCGCACCGCCGTCGACGGAAAGGATGAGACCGGTCACGTAGTCAGAAGCCGGAGAAGCGAGGTACACGCACGCCCCGACGAAATCGTCCAGCTCGGCCGCCCGGCCCATGGGGATACGCGCCATGAATATTTTCACCATCTCTGGATTGTCGCGCACCTGCTGCGTGAGCGGGGTCCAGAAGATCGAGGGAGCGATGGAATTGACATTGATCTTGTACTTCGCCCACTCCGTCGCCAGCTGCTTGGTGAGCAGATGGACAGCACCCTTAGAGGTACCGTACGCCGCATAACCGCCAGGATGGCCGAGGAAGCCGCGCACCGAACCGATGGTGATGACCTTGCCACCATTGCCTTGCTTGACATACTCGGCACCGGCATACTTCGCGCAAAGCATGGTGCCACGAACGTTGACGTCCATGACCTTCTGCCATTCATCAATGTCGAAGGTCTCGGCAGGTTGACGATTGCCAGCGGTACCGGCCACCGTAACCATGATGTTGACCTTGCCGAACTCCTTGATCACGCTCTCCATGGAGCCCTTGACGCTGGCGTCGTCGGTTACGTTAACCGCCGTAGCCGTCGCCTTCCGCCCAAGGCCCTGGATGTCAGAGACGACATCCTCCATGATATCGGTCTTGATATCCCAACACGCCACATCGGCTCCAAACACGGCAAGGCCCTTGGCCAGCGCGTGACCGAGCGTACCGCCCGCCCCGGTGACCACCGCTACCTTACCTGTCAGATCAAAGATCTTCCTGAGTTCTTCGACCGTCTTCCGTGGTGTCTCTTCAGCCATTTTCATCCTCCAGATCGGTGTTGGTTCTCGTCGCCCAGAAGGGCGCAGTTCCCTAGGCGGCGCCCAAAACAACCAGCATACTGGCTGGGTATTGGGTTTTGTTCTTAATCGCACGGCCTTCATTCGGCGGTATGTAGATTGAATCGTGCGCTTTGAGGGTGATCTCGTTACCATCTTTATCGATGATGGTCACCTCACCATCGATAACTATATAGACTGTATCGAACGGCCGCTCGGGGCTGAAGTCGGCTCCCCCGCCGGGCAAGAAATGGGTGCATCCCAACGAGAATTGGGTAATGCCCGTCTGCTCCTTGCCCTGCAGCCTGAAGCATGCACAGTCATTGTGTGCCGGCGGGAAATACTGCACCGCATCGCTGATCGAGACTTTTTTCATCCTTCACTCCCTGGGTCCGGCGACTCTCGTCGCGATACTGGATCTGGCAACCCGGCTCCCGGCCCCAGAGCCGTCTCCTGCGAAACAGCGGAGAGGGCGCGATGCGTGGGCTGCATGGAGCGGCCGGGCGGCTATGCCGCCCGGCCGCCTAACACCTACTTCTTTGGCGACAGGCCCAAGATCTCGCGGGCCTCGGCAGGCGTGGCAACCTCGCCGCCGAACTCCTCAATGATGCGCTTGGCACGCTCGACAAAGACCATGTTGTTCTCGGCCAGGACGCCCTTCTTATAAAGGACGTTGTCCTCCATGCCCACCCGAACGTTGCCGCCCATAGCTACGGCAGCGTAAAGGATCTCCATGGCGCCCTTGCCGACGCCGAAGGCGCTCCACGTGGAACCCGGGGCCACATCGTCCATGATGCCCT
>CAZOJR010000258.1:2500-3362 GCA_964580165.1 uncultured Gaiellales bacterium | reverse complement strand
CCCCGGTCTCGGCCTCTATCTCGAGCTGGGCGTCACTGATGATCTTCTGGCCGGAAGTGGATGCGGCCGCGATCAGCGTACCCGCAATGGTTTGGCCGGTCCACTCTGGATCCACCGCGGGCGCAGCCTCGTCTCCATTGTATTCTTCCTCGTTCCAGACGGTGGTCGTCGCAGCGGCGGCGACAGTAGACTGCGTCACTCCCGAATCTCTATCGGCAACACCTATGCTGGTCTCCGCCGCATCCCCACATCCGGCAGCCCCAATCAATATCGCCGGTCCGCAGAGAAGACATGCCGCCAAGCATGCAACCCACCCTTTGCATCGTCTGGCACCACCCGCGACACTGCTCATGACGACCCCCTTCTACCCGATACGCGCGCCCTGTCCGCGCTACGACGCCGTCTCCTCCATGCCGGTTCCGAAGACCGCGATGCGATCAGGGTTCACGTCCCGTCTATTGGGTCACCAGCGAGCAATGAACCCGGCGGTGATGACCGGGTCACAGATCCTAGACTGAGTGGTCTTCCAAGTCATGTATGGCCATCAAACCAATCCGAATTCCTGCTCGTAGTCTTTCTGGCCACGGGCGCCGATCAGCTGGGTCTTGATCTCTCCGCCGCTGAACATGATGACTGTGGGGATGCTCATGATCCCATAACGGGCCGCCAGCTCCTGATTGACGTCGACATTGATCTTCACCACATTCACCGCGTCGGGATGATCGGCGGCGAGTTTCTCGAGCACTGGGCCCACCATGCGGCACGGTCCGCACCAAGGCGCCCAGAAGTCGGCCACCACGGGAACGGTCGACGTGGATATGAGCTGGTCGAAATCCTGCGCGTTGACTTCTTGGACGGTCCC
>CAZOJR010000258.1:0-2490 GCA_964580165.1 uncultured Gaiellales bacterium | reverse complement strand
GGTCTGGGTCATCGGCGGCGCCGCCGTCTTCTCCATTGTTCTCTCCTTCGTCGCTTCCGAGCCGGTCGCCGGCCCTTGCGTCACCATTCTATCCGACCCGACGGACCTGCCACACACACCGGCAAGCCACCGGTCACGCCCGGCAGGCGCGCCCCAGGCCGTGGCGTATTGTTACCCAATCATCGTATCCGCTAACCTATAATCACATTTCACCGAAGCCAGCGGAGGCAACCGCCATGAGAGTCACCTATTTCGGTCATTCTTCTTTTCTCATCGAAACGGCGGACGGCACTCGGATCATCTTTGATCCCTACCGGCGCGAGAGCTTCAGCGGGGCGGTTAGATACGATCCCATCGACGAACCCGCGGATGTGGTGATCGCCAGCCACGAACACGAAGATCACGACGCCACCGACACCATCCCGGGCGATCCTCTTGTGTTTATACACCCGGTGACAGAGACTGTAGGTCCGGTGCAGATCACCGGCATTGAAGTCGCCCACGACGAGGTGGGAGGCAAAAAACGGGGCAAAAACACTATCACTGTGGTGGATGACGGCGATCTCCGCCTGGCCCACGCCGGAGACCTAGGCCACGTCCTGGACGAGACCACAGCGGCGGCCATCGGTAGGGTGGATGTCCTCTTGCTTCCTGTGGGCGGTTTCTTTACCATCGACCATAACGAAGCGGCAGCGGTGGTTGAAACTCTCGATCCTCGCATCGTGATCCCCATGCATTTCAAGACTGACCGGATCGATTTCCCAATAGCAGGAGTCGATCCATTCCTGGCAACTCAAGAGATTGTGGAGCGGAGAAACGATTCTATCCTCGAGATCAGGAGAGAGACACTACCCAAAGCGCGCATCACTATCCTCCTCGAACACGCTCGTTGACAGGTGAGCAACGTTCCGCGACGACCTAACAGACAACGAAAAGAAGGGCTGCAACCATCGCACCCGAAGAAGGGACTACGATGAATACCGGCAAACAAGCCGAAGGCAACAGCTCCTCATCCTCAACTCCCAAGAAGCCGGCCGGACCGGATTGGCTGGAACGTGTCACCCGTCTTAAGCGGGGTCCACTCCGGCGCGCGGTTATCGTCGTCGTCGCCCTCGTCCTCTTCTTCGTCTTAGGCAGCGCGCTCTCGCGCATCTGGACGAGCTACCTCTGGTATCAGGAAGTCGAATACACCAACGTCTTCTGGACACCCATCCTGGCCCGGCTTGCGGTGGGTGCCTTCTTCGCCGTGATCTTCTTCGTCTTTTTCTACAGCAGCCTTTGGCTGGCCCGTAAGATCTCACCGAAATTGTTGCCTGTGCCTGAAGCTGAGGAAGGTAACGTCTTCGAGTGGGCCACGAAACGGAAGTGGCCAGGCAGACTGATGCTGATCGCGTCCATATTGCTCGCTATTGTGATAGGGGTTGTCTACAGTAGCCGCTGGGAGGAGGTGCTCCTTTTCCTCAACCAGAGTGACTTCGGCTACACCGATCCCCTCTTCGATAAAGACGCATCATTCTTCGTCTTCACGCTTCCTGTGTGGTCGATGCTCGTCAACTTTGTGGGCGTTATCCTGTTGTTCACTTTCATAGCCACCGCCTTCACGTATGTAGTCGACCGGGCTCTGGTAGTAAGCGACAACAACAAGATCCGGCTGGCTCCCCATGTGAAGGCCCACCTTTCCGCCATCCTGGCGCTGGCCATGGTAGCTAAGGCCGCGGACTACTCGATTCAAGCATGGGAACTCGACTACTCGACCAGGGGAGTAACGTTCGGGGCCAGTTACACCGACGTGAACGCCACGCTACCGGTGCTCCACTTCCTGGCCATTGTGTCTCTCATCGCAGCCGCGCTCTTCGTCGTCAACATCTGGCGCCGGGGATGGAGACTCCCCGCCATTGCCATCGCGGTGATGTTCCTCACCTGGGCCGTCGCGGGCAAAGCCTACCCGGCCATCATTCAGCAGTACCGGGTGTCACCCAACGAGATCTCTGCAGAGAGCGAATACATTGGATACAACATCGACGCGACACGCTGGGCCTTCGGAGTGGACGACATCACCGAAGTCTCTCTCGAAGCGAACACCGACCTGACCGCCGCCGATGTCATCGCCAACTCAGCAACGACCGATAATGTGCGCCTGTGGGAGCCCAGACCGGCTCTGTCGACCTACTCCCAGATCCAAGAGATCCGCCTGTACTACTCCTTCAACGACGTCGACATCGACCGCTACATCATCGACGGAAAGTATCGCCAGGTACTAATCAGCGCACGCGAACTGGATCAGACCCAGCTCCAAGAGCAGTCACAAACCTGGGTCAACAAACACCTCACCTACACCCACGGCTACGGTTTCGTGCTGAGCCCGGTGAACGAAGCGGGCGGAGACGGTCTGCCCCTGCTTTTAGTGAGCAACATACCGCCTACCACCACTACCGATCTCAAAATCACGCGACCCGAGATCTACTACGGCGAACTGGGGAACGACTTCGT
>CAZOJR010000257.1:0-3405 GCA_964580165.1 uncultured Gaiellales bacterium | reverse complement strand
CTCACCCAAGATTCGAACGGGTTTGACACTTCACCATCATTCCGGACAAACTCAGAGATTGATTTCACAGTAGGAGGAAGTGCGTGATATCCGAAGATGATCAACCAGAGCCTGTATTGTCTTCTCAGGCCAGTGCGCATCGGACTGTCGCGCGTAAACGCATGCGGGTGACAAAAGCGGAAAGGCAGAAACAAATCGCCGATGTCACACTTAAGCTGGTTGCCAAGTACGGAGTCCACGGTGCGACCATTTCTCGTATAGCTTCAGGGGTAGGGCTCTCGCGGGCTGCTCTCTACAAGTGCTTTCCCAATCGGGACGCAATGCTGGCGGCGGCTTTGGATCTTATGATCGAGCGGGTTCCAAGGTGGATCGCCCGCTCGTCAGGGGCGAACGTATTCGAGCACATCATGGATATGGGCGACGAGTTCGGACCGTTGGGGTTAACTCAACTGCAATCATTTACCCGTCCCTGGTTCCAGTTTGCCGCGGCCAGTGGCACGGAGGGGCAGTTGGCCCAGGAACTGGTGGCCAAGAGGCAACTTCTGTTCGTTCGAGACTTCGCCGTCCTTATCGAAGAGGGGAAGCGTGACGGAAGTATCCGTGAGGATATCGACACCAATCTGGTAGCGTGGAGCCTCATGATGTGGGCATGGGCGGCAGATGTGGCCCGGTTGATCGGACTCGAACAAATGATCGGCGCCACGACATCAGTCCAGATATTCAGGCGCATGCTTGGGGACATCGCGACCCGGGAGGTGCCTTAGATACCTGTTCCGGCCCTCCTGACGATCGTGGCCAAGGACTGACAATTACACTGGCCGTCGCCGCCAGCGTAGCTCAGGAACTGGGTGCAGGCAGTGGCAGTCTCTTCTTGCACATGGATTCCACTTTTAGCTAGCCTGTAGTCGTTCGGGATGGGAAGCCTGGTCCTTGCGAGTTAGGCCATGAAGCCGGAGTAGACCCCGTTGCGTTTGGCAGTGGCGAATTCGTGCCGAGCGACAAGTGATTCCCTGAGCTGAAGTCACGTTATTTCCCGCCTCGTGCCGTTTCTGGCGACCGCCACTCTCACTTATGCTGTTCGTACACTTGCCTCCCCGAATGAATCGTGGATGGCACTTGCTCCAGCGAGGGGCACATCAAGGTGAATGATAGTTCGCTCGACGTAGCAAAGCAGTCGCCGACTTATCAACAACGGTGAACGGATGTCCACACTACTATAGTGTCAATCTCTGGCTGGATCCGGGGTCTAAGCGGGGGCGCTGTCAACCATTGCCGGGTGTCTGCTGCCTGGATTCGTCAAGGTTGCCGGGGGAGTTGGCTGGAGAAGCACCGCCATTCACGAACTGCGGGGGGAGGATGCGTCGTATAACAACCAAACTACAAGACCATACCTGGCATTCGGGCCGATTCTGGGAGAAGGTGAGTATGGTCTATTTGATCGTTTCGCCACCCTGGAATTCTTGAAGTGCCCTAGCCTCTTCAATACTCCGGTCAGGATTGTATTACCGAGAGCCTAGGGGAGTGGTAGGGGTGAAAGCATGTTGGTCTGCGTGATGGACCGAGTGGTGTGTGGTTGCATGGTCATCGGCCGAGGCATTCACTGTGTGGACATCCGTTCACCGTTGTTGACAAGGCGCAATACCTCTGTTAGGTTGGTGAATCGGCGTTCAGTGGTGCGTTGAGGAGACCCAAGGGCGGACTCCGCACTGGGAGGAGAAGCGTGAAACCCACGAGTGGTGAAACAGACCCCAAGAGGTCTCCTCAACCAAGTAAAAACGAACCTATCGCGCGTAAATGTACGCGGGTGACAAAAGCGGAAAGGCAGAAACAAATCGCCGATGTCACACTTAAGCTGGTTGCCAAGTACGGAGTCCACGGTGCGACCATTTCTCGTATAGCTTCAGGGGTAGGGCTCTCGCGGGCTGCTCTCTACAAGTGCTTTCCCAATCGGGACGCAATGCTGGCGGCGGCTTTGGATCTTATGATCGAGCGGGTTCCAAGGTGGATCGCCCGCTCGTCAGGGGCGAACGTATTCGAGCACATCATGGATATGGGCGACGAGTTCGGACCGTTGGGGTTAACTCAACTGCAATCATTTACCCGTCCCTGGTTCCAGTTTGCCGCGGCCAGTGGCACGGAGGGGCAGTTGGCCCAGGAACTGGTGGCCAAGAGGCAACTTCTGTTCGTTCGAGACTTCGCCGTCCTTATCGAAGAGGGGAAGCGTGACGGAAGTATCCGTGAGGATATCGACACCAATCTGGTAGCGTGGAGCCTCATGATGTGGGCATGGGCGGCAGATGTGGCCCGGTTGATCGGACTCGAACAAATGATCGGCGCCACGACATCAGTCCAGATATTCAGGCGCATGCTTGGGGACATCGCGACCCGGGAGGTGCCTTAGATGACGTGAAACTCAGTAGTGGCAGGAATGTGGCTGTGGAGCGCGAGCTCGTGAGGAGGATGAAATGAAAGCAACCAAACTTGTATTTGGGATTCTATTTCTAGTGATAGTAGTGGGTCTTTTCCCACTTCTGGTCGCATGCGGTGAGGACGGCGAGGAGACCACGACCACCGCAGCAGAGGGCACGACTACTTCTGTCGCCGAAGGCGAAGCTACTACGACTACGGCCGCTTCGGGAGAAGCGCAGACGCTGACGATCGGCCTGATTCACTCTGTATCGGGCACGATGGCGGCCGCATTTAATGCGGTGACCGAGGCTATGCCGTTGGTGGAAGAACTGCTGAATTCCAAAGGTGGAGTAACGGTAAATGGTCAGCAATACCTCGTCGAGCTTGTTCTAGAGGACGATATGTCATCGACGGACGGTGCGATTGCTGCCGCCAAAAAGCTGATAGGGCAGGGAGTCAAACACATAATCTCCCCGCAGTACATACCCAACACTGCTGCTATCGCTTCGGTATGCGAAGAGAACAAGGTTCTGCGTGTGATGAGCATCGCTCCGAACATTGAGGAGTTTAAGGCTCCGAACAAGTATTGTTTCGCGGCCGGCTCTACTGCTCTCGGGATGGTGGCCACCCACGAGAAGACCTTTGAACTCTACCCGGACATCAAGAAGGTTGCCATCGTTGCCCAAGACGATCCTGGAATCCAGGACATCGTGGGCAGGGCGAAGGAAGACTACCTTAGCCGGGGAATCGAGATAACACTTGAGGAGCAGTTCCCTGCAGACATTCAGGACTTCTATCCGCTGGTAACCAAAGCAGTTGCGACAAAGCCCGATGCCATTGCTGGTGTGGCTGGTGCGGGAATGTTTGCCAAAGGTCTTCTGGAATCGATGCGTCAGATGGGCTTCACTGGCCCTCTGCTGACATCGGCTGGCTGGGGTGATCCCGACCAACTCACGCAGATTATAGATCCTCAATATAATACCGACTTCCCCATGC
>CAZOJR010000256.1:0-3440 GCA_964580165.1 uncultured Gaiellales bacterium | reverse complement strand
CCAACACCGAGAGCTGAAACCGGCGCTCGTCATCTCTGGCCAGACCGACACCGCCAAGACAGACATGCATCTGCTCGGTCTCCTTGGTCACGAAATGCCGGCGTGGAATCATCCGAGGAGGCAGCACTCCGCGTTGAGGATTGACACCGTCGGCAACGCCGTGCCGCTCGAGAAGCAAAGCACGCAGCTCGTCATGATCGATGCTCCCGGCAGCTGCGACCACCATATCTCCAAACTGGAAGCGCGCTCCGTGGTAAGAACGGATGTCTTCCTCAGACACCTTCGAGATGCTCTCTCTCGTCCCGAGAATGGGGTGAGCAAGAGGATGACCGTCAAGAACGAGCTCCGCAAGAACATCATGAATGAGGTCTTGAGGTGAATCCTCAACCATAGCTATCTCTTCGAGCACCACCTCGCGCTCACGATCCAGATCGTTGAAAGTGGGAGTGAGTAACATGTCGGTCATCACATCCAGGGCGACCGGGAGCTGGTCATCGAGAAAGCGCCCATAGACCACAACGTACTCACGAGAGGTGCTCGCGTTCAGCTCCCCCCCAAGGGCGTCGAAGATCTGGGCTATCTCTTCAGCCGTGTACTTCGACGATCCCTTGAAGAGAAGATGCTCTATGAAATGGGTCGTTCCGATGATCGGAGCAGTCTCGTCCCGCGAGCCGGCCGGGATCCAGAAACCAAGACATACCGATCTGAGATGGTCGAGCCTCTCGGTGATCAGGCGCTGTCCGTTGGAGAGTTGCTCAAGACAATACTCGTCAGTCGGCACTGCCATCCTCTGCTGAGAGGTTGGCGAGCAGACGGAGACTGATCTTCTCTTTGCCGCCCTGCTGCTGCACTTCCAACACCTCCACCCGCACTAAGTCGCCGCGGTTGACCACCTCTTCGACACTTGCCACTCGGCGATTTGCCAAGCGGGAGATGTGAATAAGTCCATCGGTGCCCGGCCTCAGCGTGACGAACGCTCCGAAAGATGTGGTCGATGCCACCCGCCCTTCAATAATGTCACCCACCTGGGTGTCCCGGGTCAGCAGTCCGATCCGCTGGATACACGAATCACCCAATTTACCGTCGCTGGCAAAAACCTTGATGAGACCGTCTTCGGCAACATCGATAGTGCACTCAAACTCGGCTTCCATGCCACGAATCGTCTCACCACCCTTACCAATAACCGCTCCAATCTTCTCCGGATCGATTCTGATAGTGGCAATACGAGGCGCAAACTCTGACAGCTCAGTCCTTGGAGCATTGATGGCACCAACTATCCTGTCGAGTATGAACATACGGGCTTTTCGCGCCCGCTCCAGTGCATCCCTCATAATGGCGAAGGTGACGCCCTGAATCTTTATGTCCATCTGCAACGCGGTAATGCCCTGCTCGGTACCCGCAACCTTGAAGTCCATATCGCCCAGATGGTCCTCCACGCCGGCTATGTCCGTCAGGACGACGTAATCCTCGCCTTCCTTGATCAGACCCATGGCAATACCGGCCACAGGACGAGCAATGGGCACGCCCGCATCCATGAGTGCCAGCGTCGAAGCGCAAACACTCGCCATGGAGCTGGAACCGTTCGATTCCAGGGTTTCTGAAACCAGCCGGATGGTATACGGAAACGTCTCCTCATTTGGGATTAGCGGGAATAGAGCCCGCTCGGCAAGAGCCCCATGACCAATCTCACGCCGGCCGGGACCGCGCATGAAACCCGTCTCGCCCACGCTGAAGGGCGGGAACTTGTAGTGGTGCATGAAGCGCTTGGACTCCTCAATGTCAAGTCCATCTATGCGTTGCTCGTCGCGAGCGGCACCCAATGTAAGGAGTGTTAGCACCTGGGTTTGACCACGCGTGAACAGACCGGACCCATGCGTGCGCGGAGCCACCCGCACATCACATTCAATCGAACGGATCTCATCCACACCGCGGCCATCGGGACGCTTCTTGTCGACGGCTATGACCCGCCTGACGGTCTCCTTCTCCACAGCGTCAAACGCCTTAGCCAGCGCGGACATCTCGGCCGCCGGATCTTCGGCGTCTTCAGCCGGCGGCAAGGCAAGCAGCACCGCCTGCTTGACCGAGGCCACCGCCTCTGAGCGCTCGTGCTTATCGAGAACATTGCTCGCCGCCTCGATATCGGCGCCAAAGCGTTCTCTGATTCGTGCCATTAGTGTGGGGTCGGCAAGCTTCTCGGCAAACTCCATCTTGGGCTTGCCCACTTCAGCGGCCCAGCTCCGAATGGCTTCCACCTGCTGTTTGATGGCTTGATGGGCCACCTCCAACCCCTCGAGGATATCGGCCTCGCTGACCTCCTCGCAGCCTGCCTCCACCATACCAATAGCGTCGGCGGTGCCGGCCACGACCAAGTTCACCGGGCTCTGGTCGATCTCTGAATACGTCGGGTTGACGACCCAGGCGCCATTGACCTTTGCCACCCTGACCGCGCCTACCGGCCCGAGGAACGGCGCCTCCGAGAGGCTCAGAGCCGCGGATGCACCCGCCACTGCCAGCACGTCATACGGATTGGTCTTATCCACGGAGAGGACCGTGACGACGATATGAGTTTCCCTATTGAAACCCTTGGGCCACAAAGGCCGGATGGGCCGGTCGATAAGCCGGGCATTCAGTATGGCCTGATCGCTCGCCCGGCCTTCTCTTTTTATGAAACCGCCGGGTATCTTACCCGCAGCGTACATGCCCGCTTCCACGTCAACCGTGAGCGGGAAGAAGTCCACGTTGCGTTCCGTACTGGCCACCACTGCCGTAACCAACACCATGGTGTCCCCAGAGCGAACCACAACGGCTCCGCTCGCCTGTTTCGCCAATCTGCCCGTCTCAAAGGTGATCTGTTTGTCGCCAAAAACTACTTCTGTCCTACTAACTCCGCTGGCCACTTTCCATTCTCCCGTCTGAGGATCTCCCAGATCCTCCACTTCCTACTAATGATTACTTCGCTGCCACTTCTTCCAAGCTCCGCCGGTTGCCTACCTTCGGAGACCCAGGTTCTTGACCACCGCCCGGTAACGCTCGACATCCTCCTTCTGCAAATAGTTCAGAAGCCGGCGCCTGCGGCCGACCATCTTGAGCAGGCCTCGCCGGGAATGATGATCTTTTGAGTGGGTTTTTAGGTGTTCGGTGAGCACGTTGATCCGCTCGGTGAGAATGCCTATTTGCACCTCCGGGGATCCGGTATCCACTTCGTGCTTCTTGAACCGGTCGATGATCTCGGTCTTACGTTCTTTGCTCAGCATGCATAGCCTCCTTGGGCTCCTTGCCCCCAGCAGGGACGCACGGTCCAAGCCGAGTTGCAGGTTTCAATGCAAGCGTCCACGTTATCCGCGATAGGACGCCCCACCACGGGCGCAGAGCGCACGCAGCGGTGGTGTAGGTTACCACAGCAACCGCACGGACACCGTTGGCCAGACGTTATGTGACGG
>CAZOJR010000255.1:0-3440 GCA_964580165.1 uncultured Gaiellales bacterium | reverse complement strand
CAGCGGCATCAAGGGCTTGGGGTCTCTCTCCGGCTGCTCGAATGCTCAGCCCCCAACTGGTGGACCGGAGCATCCAACGGATCACGAAGATAAGCACGATCCCCACCCAGAAGATCAGGGGCTGGCTGAAGATACTTTCACCCACGACCGGGATGCGGCTCAGAAACGGAATTGGAACCTCTTGCATGTCTTCCAGCCGGGGATAGCTCGACCCAAACTGGACCGCGTGCAGAACGCTGGTCAGACCCTCAGCGAGAAGAATTACGCCGATCCCCACCACGATCTGGTCGAGACCCATGCGGACGCTCAGAGAAGCTACGATCAGGGAGATGGCGACGCCCCCCATAACTCCGCACAAGAGTCCGATCCAGTGAGAGTGGGCATAGAGAGCTCCGTTATACCCGACATAGGCGCCGATCAGCATGTAACCTTCCATGCCGATTCCGAGCACGCCGGACTGCTCCCCCAGCGTCTCGCCAAGACCGGCGAAGAGCAGTGGCATGCCGGCAAGAATCGCTCCCGAGATGAGAGCCGTAAGAAATGGGCCGGTGAGAATCTCGCTCATGGCTCTTTTCCCGGGCGAAGTAGGTCGGAGATATTGCTACGCATGAGACGCGAGCGCCGCTCCGGCAACAGGTCAAGATAGCGGGTAACCGCCATGAAAAGCAGCACCAGAGCTATCAGGATGAGAACAAAGTCGTAGTCGAGAGAGGCCTTGCGGGCAGCTTCATGACCGCCTATCTCGAGCACGGCATAGAAGCCGGCGAAGGGAACTACCGCCACAGGGCTCAACCGGGCTAGGAACACAAGGGCGAACAAAGCTAGGCCGAACTCGGGATTCCAGCCAGCCCGCATGTATCCCCATTCTCCCAAGATCTCGACCGCGGCAGCTAGGCCGATCAGGGCCCCGCTGAAGAAGAATGTCGTGACGATCAACCGCCTGATCTTAATACCGGCGTGAAGTGCAGCCCGTGGATTGGCACCCAACACCGTCAGGCGCAATCCGGCAGCCGTGCGATTGAGGACGTACCAGGATATGACGATCGCAACCACCGCCACCACTATCCCGATGTGTATGGTAGTCCCACCCAGACGCGGCAGAAGATCGGAAAGGGGCACTGAAGCGGTTTGCGGCACCATGGTGGTTTCACTCCGCCAGACCTCCTTGATCAGCAAGCTGGCCAGATTGACTCCGACGAAGCTCATCATGACCGAGGTGACGATCTCGTTCACCCCAAACCAGGCTTTCAGATAGGCGGGGAGTACCGTCCACGTTCCTCCTACCACGAAGCCGATAGCACCCAGGACGATCAGCCCCCCCGGCCGCGACATACTCGCCATGATGGCTGGGCTCAACCCGGCGACCACCGCCCCTGCCAGAAGGAATTGGCCATCACCCCCGATGTTCCAGATTCCAGCCCTGAAAGCGACGATGTATCCGGTGCTGATGAGAAGAAGAGGAGCCATCCGGGTGAGCATGGCCTGCCAGCCGCTTTCGCTGAACAAGCCGGCGCGGAATAGGTCACCATAGAAGGCTAGAGGATTGCGGCCCAAGACGGCCAAGATCGCGGCTCCTACAACGAGGGCCGCCAAAATGGGCCCCAGCGCCCAGAGCGACCGGAGACCGGCCGCTTTCGTACGGCGCAACTTCATGACGCTCCCTCGCCGCCACCGACCATGAGCTCTCCAACTCTCTGTTCCACTCCTGACCCGTGATTGTCAACAACACCGGTCAGGCGTCCTCCGAACATCACCCCGATGCGATCGCACAGGCCGACAAGCTCGTCCAGATCGGGTGACATGACCACTGCCGCCACCCCATCGTCGGTGGCCAAATCACGAACCCTCTTCCTGATGTCCAGTGTGGTCTTGAAATCCAGACCGTATGTGGGTTTGTTATAGACAACGATCTTCGGGCCGAAGGAAAGCTCACGCGCCAAGATCATCTTCTGGGCATTGCCGCCTGAAAGGGTTCCGCCACGAGTATGCACGCCGGCCGCTCGGATATCGAACTCATCTACCAGTCCTTCGGCGACTTTCTCCACCGGTGCACGCAGCATCCGCCGGCTCCGGCTCCAGAAGGGTTGCTCCCCAATGCGTTTCAAGAGCAGGTTGAGTGACAACGGAAGCGACGCCACCATCCCTTCGCCCAACCGGTCGTCGGTGACATAGCCGAGCCCTAATCGCTGACGTTCGCCCACGCTCGCACCCGTGATGTTGTGTCCGTCAAGCCAGATCTGTCCATGAGAGACGTCTCTCTGACCAGCGATCGCCTCAGCCAGTTCGCGTTGACCGTTGCCGTCTACGCCCGCAAGACCGAATATCTCTCCCACGCGTACTGAGAAAGACACCTCCTGTATACCTACTTCTTGGGGGCCTGGCCGCACTGAAACCCCTTCTAGCCGCAACACGGTCTCTGCCGGCAAATCCCGTTGAGCGCGAAGGGGCCTCATACCGCCGTCTACGCCGCGATAGCCGGCCGGCCCTTCTATAACTGGAGTTTCTTCTCCGAACATCATGCGTAGAATCATCGCCTGGAGTTCGTCCGTACCGGCGTCCGCGAGCTGCCCGGAGTTCAGACTGCCAGCCACACGTCCCCGGCACAGCACCGTTATACGATCGCCGAATGCCAGAGCCTCGTGCAGCTTATGAGTGATGACCACAACAGCCAGACCTTGGGTTTTCAGCGACACCAGCAAGCGCCCCAGCCGGTCCACTTCTTGGGGAGCAAGCATCGCCGTTGGCTCGTCAAGAATGAGAACAGCTGAACCGGACCAGATAGCCTTGACAATCTCAACCTGCTGCTGGCGTGCCAACGGTAGCCGTCCGGCTACGGCCTCCGGGTCCAACTCCACACTCAGCCTCTCTGCCACCTGGCTGAAGGAATCCCGTGCTCTCTTGCGGTCAAGGCGGAAACGTCTGCTTCCTAGCAAGAGATTGTCGAGTACCGTGAAGGTGGACACCAAGGTTGGGTGCTGATAAACCATACCTATGCCAAGTGCAATGGCATCCTGCGGCGACTTGATCTCGACCTGTAACCCTTCTACAAAAATCCTACCCGCGTCAGGCCGGTATATCCCCGCGAGAATCTGCATAAGGGTGGATTTGCCCGCACCATTTTCGCCCAGGAGACAGTGAATCTCGCCCCGGTGAAGCTCGAGGTTTACACCATCGTTGGCCACAACTCCAGGGAATACCTTGGTGATATCTTGGAGTTCGACCACCGGGATAGCTGTGGACTTGTCCGTCGCCCCACCCATCGCTTGCTCCAGCCGGCTCCGGCCGATCGATCTAGTCTATAAGGGCCTCGAGATCACTCTTCTTGTAGATCTCCGGCACCTCGATGGAGCCATCGATTATGCCCTGCCCGGCTGTCTCAACAGCGCTCCACACATCGGCCGGTATATCGTCGCTCGGCAATAGTCCAATACCGCCGTTCT
>CAZOJR010000254.1:0-3444 GCA_964580165.1 uncultured Gaiellales bacterium | reverse complement strand
GGCGCCCCGCTTCGATGTCGAAGCAATGGTCCCCAATCATCAGCAACCGGTCGGCTGTGACCCCCAACTCTCCGGCCACAAAACGCACCCCATCGGGCAATGGTTTCGGACTCAGAGGGAGATCGCGCGTCACCACAACAGAGAAATCCGCCAGATCGGTGCCGGACAGGTTTGCGGTCGCGCGCTCGACGGCTGCGCGGCTGTTGCGGGTAATGATCGCCATGGGGATTCCGGCTTCGCGTAAGAAAGCCACCAGCTCACCCGCTCCCTCATTAATCTGGCAACGAGCAGCTGCCTCCATCTCGGCGGCAATCAGAATACTCTCCTTGTTATGTCGCTCCTTGGAATCCGCGATTTTGTCAAGAAACTCGAGCAGACCGGTCTCACGCGGACAACCAACCGCTTCGTGGATCGCCGCAAAATCAATCGCGCCGGGCCTGGTCAATGTTCCATCGAAATCGAACACAACCGCCGCTATGCGCAAAGGGCTCCCGTCGCGGAGGTAGGGTTCTGGTCCTACTCGATCTGGACCCACTTGATATTCACTACCGTCGCTCACTCCTGTTGGCCTCTCAGTCCTGTACGTCTCCTAGGTATCCGCCGCTCACGGTGACACGCAATCCATTCTCCAGTACCGGAGTTTTTCCACTATGTCAGATAGTAGAGCAGCGCCGGTATCACTCCCACCGCCATGAGGGTTGTCGTCAGCACGATCGACGATACCAGTGCCGGCTCATTGTCATACTTGGTGCATAAGATCGAGACAACCACCGCGCTCGGCATCGCCGCTTCGAGCAGTACTACCGCCCTAGGTAAGTCGGTCATGCCCAAGAGCCATACCGCGAGCAATCCCAGAGCAAATCCCCCGCCCATCCTTATCACGCTCGCCGCTAGAGTCACCGACATCTGTGAGAAGCGAAAACGGCCGATGTTCATTCCCAACACCAACAGCATCAGCGGCACTGCGGCCTGGCCCACAAACGACACCGCCTTGGTCGCCACCAAAGGAAGAGGAACACCGGCAAGATTGAAGGCCAAAGCAATAACAGCTGCGTAAATCAGCGGAGTGCGCAGCACCGCCTGGATACCCTGTCTTAGATTCTTATGACCCGAAGCCAAGTAGATGCCCAGTGAGTAGACGAGCAGACCATTCGGGATGTAGAACAGCACCGCCTTGGCCACTCCCTCATCACCGAAAGCCAGATAGACTATGGGCAGCGGAATGTTGATGGCGTTCGAGAACACAATGGGCAGATAGAGCCCGGAACTCGCTTTCCGGCGAATGCCGAAGACCAACCAAGCTATCGCGAATGTGCCCGCAATGATCAGAAGGCATGAGGCCCAAAGCCGGAGAGCCTCGCCCATCACTATCGTGCTTGTATACATAGAATAGAAGACCAGGCAGGGTGTCGCGATGAACATCGCCACGTCGACAAGTGTCGCCGTGCTCGCTTTGCTCACTCTGCCAAAGAGATATCCGAGCGCGATCGCGAAGAACGTGGGGCCGATGATGTTGACGATCTGTTCCACAGGCCTAGAGTATACGCGGCGGCCATCCTTCTCCAGGCAGCGGTAATCCGGCACCTGGCCACCTGATCTGAGGCGCTTGGCTGTGAGGCACCTGTCCGTGAGGGCTTGGCCGTGAGGGCTTGGCCGTGAGGGCTTGGCCGTGAGATCGGCGCCCGGCCGTTAGGCCACCCGGTCGTGGAGCTATCGCGCCGCGCGTAGAGATGCTGCGTCGTGCGCCAAACACGTTCAGGTGATATAAGTGCAAAGATGGATGAAGCAACTTTCTACCACTGGCTGGTAATAGCCTGGATGATTCTCGCAGGCGCTACCTTTGTGGCGTTATTCTTTGTGACTGCTCCATACGGCCGCTTCACGCGTAGCGGATGGGGACCTCAAATCAGCGCCCGTTGGGGCTGGATATTGATGGAAACACCCGTGCTTGTCACCTTCTTGGCTCTCTATGGGGTCAGCCACCGTAAGTCGAATCCCGTCAGCCTAGTGCTTCTTATGTTCTGGATCGCTCACTATCTTCACCGGTCACTCATCTATCCTTTTCGCTTGCACAGCGCCCGGCCCAGCATCACCGTGTCGGTCATAGCAATGGGGGCGGCCTTCAATGTCGGCAACGGTTATCTGAACGGACGGTATCTATTCACGCTAGGACCTGAACTGCAGCCTTCATGGCTACTCGATCCCCGGTTCATCTTGGGTGCTCTTCTTTTCTGGTCGGGATATGCCCTCAATCAGCACTCGGACCGTGTTCTTATCGGGCTACGCACCGCGGGGGAAAACAGCTACAAGATCCCCTACGGAGGGGGATACAGGTATGTGAGCTGTCCAAATTACCTGGGAGAGATGATGGAGTGGGGTGGCTGGACCCTTGCCTGCTGGAATTTGGGGGCATTGGCCTTCTTAGTCTGGACGGTCGCCAATCTTGCTCCTCGCGCCATCAAGACCCATCGCTGGTATAGAGACCGGTTCTCCGACTATCCACCAAAACGCAAGGCGCTGCTACCATTCATCGTCTAACCGAAGCCGGACGGCGGATGCCGATGGTCCACGCACACCGGCCGCGATAAAATGACTGCAACAGCACCGACTCCTACCATCGACCATAGGGGATTGAAGATCCATTGATAGCAGGCACAAGCCAGGTGAGAGCGACGGCCCCCGTCACTCGGAGCGTCTTTTGGCTGACGGTGTCGCTCATTGCCTGGGAGTTGTACCAATGGATAAGGATGGGAGCGGAGGTACCGGCAGGATCATGGGCGTTGTCCATAGTCGATCTGGTTTTCTTCATGCTGCTGCCCGCTTTGTGCGCATTTGCGTTCGCCCGCCTCTTCTTGGTCCTTAGCCAGAGTTCGCGGGGCACACTCAACATATACGCGGCTATCTCCAGCCCATTGGCGTGGACTTTCTGGATAGGCTTGGGCATCGGGATGGTCGGGTACGGCATCCACACGGCCGGTCATGCGATCCATCGGGCGATGCCGGAGGTCTTCGCCCAAGGAGAGTTCGCCGCCAAGGTAGCCTTTCTCAGCACGACCGCAGGATACCTGCTGCTGGGAGTGGGTTTCTTCTTGGTCAGCCTCGTGATCCTCCTTATTGGGCAGGGGGCCGGCCAGCGTATTGCCGGCCCTGAAAGGTTGTTCTTCGTGCTGGGCTCTCTGGCCACCTACGGTTTTACCATTGTCTACATGGGAGTCGAAGGAAAGCAGATAATCTTCGCGATTGTCGCGAGTGCCATTCTCAGTGCCGTCAGCTTCTGGAACCTACCCCCTTCCCAGGTTACCCGCGACCCGATAGGAGCACTCATCGTCCCCGGGACCTTTCTCGCCGGTGTGACTCTGATCGTTTGGACCGTCATCGCGGGCGGGCAGCCCACTTGGCCGTAGGCTATAATCCCGCCTTGTTCAACGCCAAACATTCCACGCG
>CAZOJR010000253.1:0-3451 GCA_964580165.1 uncultured Gaiellales bacterium | reverse complement strand
GTGGAGAACCTCGGCGGCGATCTGGACAAGATCACGAACCAACGCTTCCGCTTCTACTGCTTCCCGATCCGCTGGTACATGGGCGACGGCTCTATGGTCCGCTGCGTGGCCGAGATCGACGAAGAGAAGGTCGACAAGAGCGTTCCAGATCGCACCTACACTTACTGCGGTACCGGGTACGGCCCGGCCAACGAGACGCAGTCTTACGACATCTACCCGTTGAAGTAGGTCGCCCGAGCATCTTCTGACGCTTGGGCCGACCCCGCTCATCGCTAAACGGGAGGAGCGGGGTCGGTACGGAATGTTGAAAGGAGCCCCCGCCGGCAGTTGCCGGCGGGGGCTCCTTTACTTGGAGGGCCTTGGGGTGTAGCCTTTGTGATGTGGTTCCGTTGAACGGGATTGCTGTTCCGATTGTCACGCATGGAGCAGCACCCCGGTTGATCGATTGAATTACCAGGAACACAACAGGCTGGTGAGGCCGGGGGAACGATTCCAATGAAGAAGTGGAACCTAATCATCGACGTGGCCCGTTGTCATGACTGTAATGATTGCTTTCTGGCCGACAAGGACGAGTTCGTAGGCAATGACTTCCCGCCGTATTCTGTGGCTCAACCTTGGTCCGGTCACCGATGGATGAACATCGAACGCAAGGAAAAAGGCCGGTATCCCATCGTCCGGGTTGCCTATTTGCCCATACCCTGCATGCACTGTGACAACGCGCCATGTCTCACTTCAGATGGTGCCGTATACAAGCGGGACGATGGTTTGGTCATCATCGATCCGGTGAAGGCTGCGGGTCGCAAGGATATAGTGGATAGCTGTCCATACGGAGCCATCTACTGGAATGATGAAGCCCAGATTCCCCAGAAGTGCACCGGCTGCGCGCATCTCTTGGATGAAGGCTGGACTGAAACCAGGTGTTCCCAGGTATGCCCAACTGGGGCCATCCGGTATTTCTTAGCCGATGACGCCGAGATGGAGCGGATAGTAGCCACTGAAGGCCTGCGGGCGTACCGCGCGGAGCTGGGGACCAAACCCCGTGTGCTTTACAAGAACCTCTATCTTTGGGAAAAGGTGTTCGTCTCCGGAAGCGTTGCCTACCGAGACACTGATGAGTGCGTCGATGGTGCCAACGTTACGGTAGCCGCTGCTGGAGCGATTGTGGGTGCGGGTTTGACTAACAACTACGGCGAATTTCTAATAGACGGGCTGGAGCCTGGGGTAGAAGTCGATGTCACCGTGGAAACCGGCGGCTATCAACCGTATCAGGTTCGAGCGAAGCTGGAGAAGAGTCAAAATCTAGGGCTGGTTTTGCTGGAAAGGGATTAATGACTGGGTGGATGAGAGCGGTTGATGCAGCGGATGGCGCGTGCCTCAACTGCGGACCGATGGGGGGCGAGTAAATGGCGAGGGTTGGAGGACGGCGCCGGTTGCCTGCTCAGGGCTCGCCGGAAGAAGACAGCGACTTCTACGTACGCGCACTTGCTCGCGGTCTCACCATACTGGCTCTATTCGATGTCGAACACCCCGAATGGAGCCTCAAAGATATATGTTCCCGCACGGGGATTTCGAAGACGACGGCTTACCGGATGTTGAGGACGCTTGAGGCGAGAGAATTCCTGGTCAATGACCCGGAGACCGAGCGGTATCATTTGGGACGGGCCACGATTCCCTGCGCCTACTTGGCGCTATCCTACGTGGGGTTTGTCCGCGCCCTTCACCCGTTTCTGGAAGAACTGGCCGTGACTACCGGCGAGACGGTGGAACTCACGGTGGGGAGCGCCAGCGGCGCTGTGGTGGTTGACGAGATGGCCACTGCCCACCCCTTCCGGTTGTACCGGCCGACTGGGCGTATCTTGAGCAGCCTGGCGAACTCATCTTTTCGCATGCATGTGGCGTTCTTGCCTGAGGCCGAGCAAAGGAGGATTGTAGGGTCGACTCAGGTCCAGCGAACCGCCAATACCATGACCGATCCCGAGAAAATCCTGCGCAGGCTTGCTGACGACAGAGCCCGGGGTCTTGCTTACGACTTAGAAGAGCAAGACCGGGGAGTATGCGCGGTCTCGGCGCCGGTCTGTGATAGAGATGGAAGCTTGAAGGCGGTGATCACCGTGGTTGCGCCGGCCGAGCGTTTCGGTCCACGTGAGCGGAGTGAGGTGGCGGATGCGGTAAGGGACATCACTGCGCGAATGGCGGCTTACCTAGGCGAGAGAGCGGCTGGTAGTACCAAGAGTTGACTACGGCAGCCGGTGGTGGGATAGTCAGAAGTAGCGTAATAGCGGAATAGCAATTCCGATATACGGAATAGCGGCGGAGCGAAAAGGAGTCAAGATGGCAGAAGATCGAGCTCCGAACGGCAGGTCGGGCGAGAAGACGCTGGTGCGGGATATTAGCTTCTGCGGAGTACCCGAGAACGGTTCAAACGCGTCAATGGTGGATGTGAAGGATGGCAAAATCGTCCGTATCCGCCCAATGCATTACGATTGGAAATACGATCCACAGAAGGACATGAACCCGTGGAAGATGGAAGTCCGGGGGAGCACCTTCAAACCCAGCATGAAGACCCTCATACCACCCTATTCGATCGCCTACAAGAAACGGGTCTACTCACCTGCCCGCGTTCGTTATCCACTGAAACGTGTCGACTGGGATCCGAGCGGTGCTCCCGGTTCTACCGGCCCGGGCGGGCGCAATACTCAGAACCGTGGGAAGAGCAGGTACGTTCGTATCTCCTGGGATGAGGCGCTTGACACGATCGTTGGGGAAATGAATCGTATAAAAGAGACGTACGGTCCAAGCGCTTTGCTCTATCAGTGCGACCAGCACGGAGAGAACAAAGTCGTCCAGGCCTGCCATGGTGCCGGCCGGAAACTGCTGCCCTTGTGGGGCGGATACACTCTGCAGATTCGCCAGCCCGATAGCTGGGAAGGCTGGTGGTGGGGTAGCAAACACTTGTGGGGCTGCGAGCCCGTTGGGCAGGGCAAACAGAGCAACCTACTCTACGACGTGGCCAAAAACTGTGAGCTGTTGCTCTTCTGGGGGTGCGATCAGGAGACAACTCCCTGGGGATGGCAGGGCCAGCTTCCCAGCCGTCTTTCCTACTGGTACAGCGAGTTGGGGATCAAGCAGATTTATATCTGCCCCGACCTCAATTACGCGGCAGCGGTTCATGCCGACCGGTGGATTCCCGTTCTTCCCAACACCGACGCGGCTCTCTACCTGGCCATCACGCATGTGTGGTTCAAAGAAGGCACATATGATAAGGACTATCTGGCCACCCATGCCGTCGGTGTGAACAAATATGAGGCCTACGTTATGGGCCAAGAGGATGGCACACCCAAGACTCCCGAGTGGGCCTCTTCTATTTGTGGTGTGCCGGCTCGGGTTATCAGAGCCCTAGCCAGGGAATGGGCCTCAAAACGCACGAGCGTGGTGATCGGCAACGGTGGCC
>CAZOJR010000252.1:0-3467 GCA_964580165.1 uncultured Gaiellales bacterium | reverse complement strand
ACCACCGAGATCATGAAGACGGGTTTCATCTTGTCACTAAGAGGCATCTATGTCTCCCCTGGTTTACACCGTCCAACCGTGCCGCCCGGCACGGGGATCTTCCTTTCGCGACTCGGCGAACTTCTTGAGCAGCTCCTTCTGCTCCCCATTCAGACGCTCGGGAGTCAGCACCTTTATACGGGCGATCAAGTCGCCCTTCCCCGAAGCCCCCAACCGGGGAGCGCCTTTACCTTTGATCCTAAGGAGCCTACCATCTTGCGTTCCGGCCGGCACCTTGAGAGCCACACTCCCATCCGGTGTCGGTACCCGGACGCTAGCACCCAGGGCTGCCTCTGCCATCGTGACCGGCACCTCTATCAGCAGATCTGAGCCCCTCCGTTCAAACAGCGGACTCTCGCCTACCTGCACAACCACATACAGGTCTCCCGCCGGCCCACCCCGAGCACCAGGCTCGCCTTTGCCCTTCAGACGGATCTTAGTGCCATCTTTGACACCTGCAGGCAAGGGGACGGTGAATTTTTTGAGCGCCCGGGTCAATCCCGTACCATTGCATGCCGGACATGGATTTTCGATAACAGTGCCGGCACCACGGCAACGATTGCACGGCTGGCTGAGAGCAAAGAACCCCTGGCTCTGGCTCACCACGCCCCTACCCTGGCACTGGGGACAAGTGACCGGTGCAGTCCCCGGCGCTGCTCCGGTCCCCTTACAGGTGTCGCACTGAACGGTCAGCGGAACACTGATTTTGGTAGTCGCGCCGTTCAGGGAATCGGCGAACGATATTCCCACCGCAACGCTGATGTCTTCGCCCCGTTCGGCCGGTTGCTGCCGGCGGCCACCCCCGTAACCACTGGTGCCAAAACCACCCGTTCCTCCAAACAGATTGCCGAAGAGATCGGCCCAATCACCGCCCACAGGCTGACCACTCCGGAAACCGCGAAAACCGCCGCCCGCTCCTTGGGTTCCCTGCCCGTAGAAAGACGGCCCGGTATCGTATTGCTTCCGTTTCGCCGGATCGGAGAGCGTCTCATAAGCGCTCGAGACCTCTTTGAACTTCTCCTCAGCCTTGGGATCGTCGGGATTGGCGTCAGGATGGTATTTGCGCGCCAGCTTCCGGTAGGCCTTCTTGATCTCATCCCCGGTGGCAGTCTTCTTGACCCCCAGAACCTCGTAGTAGTCGCGGGTACCTGTAGCCATGACGCCTCACTATTTACCGATATCCGTTGTTCCAGCCGCAGCTGCACCGTGGGAGCCAGCCACACCTCCCGCAGAAGACTCCGGTGATGTCGTGGCGGTATGATCCGTCCCGTCGGACTCCGCCCGCCCCGCAGAAACCACGACCCGGGCCGGCCGTAAAACACGGTCACCTCGACGATACCCGCGTTCGAGAACTGCCGCCACGGCTCCCTCTTCTTGTCCGGACGGTTGCACAAGCATCGCATCGTGTACCTGAGGATCGAACTGCACCCCCACGCCCTCTATCTCTTCCACGCCAGCGCGCGCCAGCAGATCGGCAAACATATTCCGCGTCATCCGGACGCCCGCCAGGACCTTCCCTTCTTCGTGGTGCTCCGCCGCATCCAGTGCCCTCTCCAGGTTGTCCAGCACCGGTAGAAAGTCATTCAGCACCTCACACTGGGTTCGGACATGCGACTCGATGGCCTCACGAGATGCCCGCTTGCGAAAGTTCTCGAACTCAGCCCGCAGGCGTAGCAATTGATCCGTCAGAGCGTCGCGTTCTATCATCAAGCTGTCACGCTCGGCCTTTAGAGCATCACGCTCGGCAGCGACATTGCTCCGTTCTGCCGCCGACATGTCACTCGCGGCAGCCGTCTTCCTGTGGGCCCCTGCCGCTCCAGCACCCGGCGTCTCCTTTGGCGAAGTGCCCGCATGAGCCACCGTCTCTGGATTCTGCCGTTCAGAAGCGGCCCGGGGTTGCCCGCCGGGACCGTTGTTGATGGGTATCTGTCTCTTGCCTGTTGTCATGAGCATGTCTTTCGCTTTCGATGCTCCCGAGCGGATGTGTCTCGCGGGAGTCCTTCTTACGGGGGCGGCGGCCTCCGGCCGCCGCCCCCGTCCACCTGTTGTCACACCATTCTACGATGGCGCTTCATCACACTGGTCTCGTTACGATGCTGTCTCGGTCGCCGTCGCTTCTACCGTTTCCGGTTTATGCTCGCCTATGGCAACCGATATCTTCTTGGGCTTGGCAATCTCAACCTTGGGCACAGTCACTTCCAATACACCGTTTTCATAATTTGCCTCGATACGGTTTTCATCCACCGTCTGAGGCAAGGCCAGGGACCGGCTGAACGACCCGTAACGCCGCTCGATGCGGTAGTACTTGTCCTCTTTGACCTCTTCCTGGAAACGTCGCTCGCCGCTCACGGTAAGAACGTTGTCCTGTATCTCAATGTTGATATCTTTCGGGTTCATGCCAGCCAGCTCAGCCTTTAGCTTGATGCTGTCGTCTGTTTCGATCACATCGATCGAAGGAGTCCACGACTGGCGCTCGGCCACTTCGCCGCCCACTCTGGAGAACAAGTGGTTGACCTCGGTCTGCAGCGCCGTCAACTCACGGAAGGGATCCCATCTAACAAGTGCCATTTCAACCTCCTTCGCGCTCTCTACATAGCACCCGTTTACTCCGGGCAAATAGCCGACCGCCACCTCAGCGGCCGGCTATTTGCCTACCTACTTATCCTCGTCGATAACCTCAAAGTCGGCTTCTTCAACCACTTCGTCCTCGGCCGTCCCGGCTCCGGCTCCACCACCGCTGCTGCCATCACCACCTGCGCCGCCACCAGTTGCGCCGCCATGCTGGGCTTGCGCCGCTTGGTAGGCTGCCTCGGACAGCTTGTATGCAGCTTCTTGCAGCTTCTCCATCCGGGACTTAATCAGATCAAGGTTGTCGCCCTTGATGGCTTCTTCCAGATCGCGTGTGGCATTCTCGATATCGCCCAAGGCCGATCCATCGACCTTGTCGCCAAACTCCTTCAGCGACTTGCGCGTGGAATACACCAGATGCTCGGCTTGGTTCTTGGCGTCGACCAGTTCTTTCTTCTTTTTGTCTTCTTCCGCATGCAACTCCGCGTCGTGAACCATCTTCTTGATCTCGTCATCGCCCAGACCGCTCGAGCTCTTGATAACAATCTTCTGCTCGTTACCCGTGGCCAGATCCTTCGCCGATACATGGGTGATACCGTTGGCGTCAATGTCAAAGGTGACCTCGATCTGCGGGATACCACGTGGTGCCGGCGGTATGCCCATCAACTGGAACTTGCCCAGCGTCTTGTTATACGCAGCCAAGTCACGCTCGCCTTGGAGCACGTGGATCTCGACCGACGTCTGCCCATCATCCGCCGTCGAGAATATCTCGCTCTTGCGTGTTGGGATGGTGGTATTGCGATCGATGAGCCGGGTAAACACGCCGCCCTTGGTCTCGATACCCAATGAGAGTGGGGTCA
>CAZOJR010000251.1:0-3470 GCA_964580165.1 uncultured Gaiellales bacterium | reverse complement strand
GAGAGGCGTTCCAATTCGGTGCCGGTGAGTGCGTGGGATGAGCCGGAGTCGATCTTGCCTTCAGGAACGATGCCCACGTGGGCTGCTATGCTGGTCGCGGTGAGGAGTTGGTCGCCGGTGATCATGACCGGGCGTATCCCCGCAGAGAGCGCGGTCAAGACGGCATCTCGCGCTTCCGGGCGGGCAGGATCGATCATGCCGAGCAGGCCGGCCAGAACGATCTGCTTCTCCCACTGGGCCGGGTCGCCGTTCATCTCTGTTTCGCCCAGAGGCTTGAACCCCACAGCCAGAACCCGCATCCCCTGAGCGGCAAGGGAGTCGTTTGCGCTTTCGACGCGGCTGCGTATTGCATCGTCGAGGGGAAGGACCGCCACGCCGTCCCATATGCCTCTGGCATTGTCGAGCAAGGCCTCCAAGGCTCCTTTGGTGAACGACACGTACGCAGCGCCTTTCTCCCGGAGAAAGGCGTCGAACTCCTCCAGATCGGGTGCCGCCTTTGCGGAAAGCCTGTGGACTGTGGTCATCAGTTTGCGCTCAGACTCGAATGGAATCTCGTGAACACGGGGGAAGTTGTTGTCAAGATGAGGCTTGAGCAGGCCCAACCGGGCTCCGGCCATGACCAACGCACCTTCTGTGGGATCACCAATTGCCCGCAGTTCCGAATGTGAAGTCTGTTCGTCAGCCCCGGTACTGGTCGTGGAGAGCACTGAATCGTTGCAGAGCACTCCGCCGGTTGCCAGCAGGACCATCGCCGGTTTGCCCTGCAGAAGCCTCGCGGCTTCTCCCACCCCGTCGGCGGCGAGGGGGGCAGAGTGCCCCCGCTTCATCTCCTGGTGCAGATCGATCTGATCGCCAGCCACATCGAGGATCACGACGGTCATACGGTTCTCGGTTAGCGTCCCTGTCTTGTCGGAGCAAATAACCGTCACTGAGCCGAGGGTTTCTACCGCCGGCAACTTGCGGATGAGCGCTCGACGGCGCAGCATTTTCTGCGCACCCATTGATAGAGAGATGGTCACAACGGCCGGCAATCCCTCTGGTACGGCGGCGACTGCCATGCTTACGGCGGCCAGGAACATCATGCGTATGCCCTCGCCGCGTATGACCCCCTGGGCGAAAATGATGAGTACCAAGAGCAATGCGGCTATCGCCAGCCACCGGCCGAGCTGGGCCAGACGCTTCTGGAGCGGAGTGGGTTCTTGCTCCACCCCCTGGATCATCCCGGCGATCTTGCCGAGCTCGGTGCCCATACCGGTCTCGACCACGAGAGCCTCTCCCCGTCCGTATGTGGCGGCAGTGCCCATAAAGAGCATGTTGAGCCGGTCTGCGAGCGGAACATCATCCTGAGGGAGTGGTTCTGTGGATTTTTCCACAGGCTCGGATTCTCCGGTCAGTGCTGCCTCCTGCACCCTGAGACCGGCCGACTTGATAACCCGGCAGTCGGCCGGCACCAGGTTTCCGGCCTCGATCAGAACGATGTCGCCGCGCACGAGCTCACGGGCGGGTATCTCTTGAAGCTGACCGTCGCGTTTGACTCTAACCTGCGGCGCAGCAAGCCGGCGGAGAGCGGCCATAGTCTTTTCGGCGCGGTATTCTTGGCGGAATCCTAGGAGACCGTTCAGAACCACGATCGCCATAATCGCGATGGCCTCAACGTAGTCCCCCAAAAGGGCTGAGGCGACGGCGGCGATAATGAGGATGACTATCAGGACGGATGTGAATTGTTCGAGGAGGATGCGCAGTGGGCTCTTGATCTCTGCCTGGGCCAGCTCGTTAGCTCCCTGCCGAACCAGGCGGCTCTGAGCCTCGTGCGAACTCAGTCCGTCCTGTTCGCCCGCCGTCTCGTGGAGAGCCTGATCTACGCTGAGGCGGTGCCAATCGGCCATTACCTCGTCCTTTCGACCATTCTGGGTAGCGCTGGATGGTGCCGGTAATGCGGACCAGAAAGTCCACGTACCGAGCCAATACAAACGCGTTGTGCCTCGACCCACCCCTGGGCATGTGGCCGACCTATTCCTTGTTTTGACGTCGCCGGTCTCACGCGAATTCACCCTCCTGGTTGGTGCCAGCTGTCTCTGGTTGGTACCGGCCATCTACTGGTTGGTACCGGGGACGGCATTCTGGCCTCGTATTCCCCCTGAGGGTGATCTTTCCACATATGAAGCCTCCGGCAAACAATCACATCCAGATGCCGGACATTGCATAGAATCGTGCTTAGCAGACGTCCGGTATTGGTATTCTTAAAAAAGACGTTCACAGCGGCGCGGTCTCGGCGTCGAGCCGGGCCTCGACTTCAAGGAGGCGAGAGATGAGCGGTCCAAGTCGTTTCACGTCAGAGGAAGCCAAAGCAGTGGGCGACAAGCTGGGCATCGACTGGAAGGAATTCGATGTCGACCAGTTCCGTAGGGGCATGGACGTGGAGTTGGAACACGGCCTCCACGATTCCGCGACGAACGTTACCAACGACGACGCCATCATGACCGGTAAGATCGCTTGGGCGCATCTGAAGGAGTTCCCGGACTACTACGACCGGTTGGAGGCGATGGAAGAAGAGGCGGAAGCCTACTGGGATGCAGTAAGAGCCGGGTAGCCGGGATCCGGCAGGATAGAGGAGAACGTATGATAGTCAGCACAAAAGAGCTCTTTGCGGTTGCGTACGGCAGGTTTGCCGTAGGCGCGTACAACATCAACAACATGGAGCAGACTCTGGGGCTCTTCCGAGGGAATCTTGAATCCCAGTCACCATTTATCATTCAGATCTCCAAGGGTGCCAGGTCGTATGCCGATAAGCGCATGCTGGAAGCCATGATCAGAGCGGCCGACCAGATCTTCCCCGAGGCTATTTTCGCCGTGCATCTCGATCACGGCGACTTGGCTACTGCACTTGACTGCGTGGAGAGCGGCTTCTACTCATCGGTGATGATCGACGCCTCTCATGAGCCCTTGGAGGAGAACATCCGCATTACCCGGCAGGTGGTGGAAGCCGCTCACGCACGGGGCATTTCTGTCGAGGCGGAGTTGGGTCAGCTGGGCGGTGTAGAGGAGCATGTGCAGGTGGACGAGAAGAATGCTCACCTCACCGATCCGGGTGAAGCCGAGGTGTTCGTGCGGGAGTCGGGCTGCGACAGTCTTGCGGTTGCTATCGGCACCAGTCACGGCGCCTACAAGTTCAGCGGACATCAAGGTCTGCATCTGGATGTGGCGGCCGAGATCCAAGCACGCCTACCGGGGTTTCCTCTGGTAATGCACGGTTCTTCGTCGGTTCCACAAGAGGAAGTTGACCGGATCAATGCTGCCGGCGGGACCCTGAAAGGGGCCAAGGGCGTGGATGAGAATGAGTTTGCCAAGGCCGTGCCTCTGGGAGTCACCAAGGTGAACATCGACACGGACGGGCGGCTGGTTTGGACACGTGTGCATCGAGAGTTCTTCCGCGACTATCCGGAGAAGTTCGATTTGCGCGACCCAGGCAG
>CAZOJR010000250.1:0-3483 GCA_964580165.1 uncultured Gaiellales bacterium | reverse complement strand
TGCAGGAATCGCCACCGGCTTCTGGTCGGAAGCCGACATCAATAACCTGGTCGGCACAGACCGCGTCTTCGCGCCTTCCATGGACCCCAGCAGCCGCAACCACCTCTATAAGCAGTGGCAAAGAGCCGTCGAGCGAGCACTTGGTTGGGTGCGTTGACAGAAAATCGTGTGAGCAGCCAGCCGGAGCGCGAGCGACCGATCGAGATCTGAGCAGCCGATAGAAGTGTGAGTGGCCGATCGATATCTGAGCGGCCGACCGGGACGTAAGCGAGACTCGAACACGGCGCAATCCAAGTGAGATCCAAGTGAGATCCAGATGCGACCGAGGCGTGACCGAGGCGTGACCGAGACACCTGATCCAGACCGGCAACGTGCAGGCTCGGAATATCAGGCCGTTCTACAAACCGCCAGGCACAACCGCAAACCGGCACGCTTAACACGGAGCCCAGCGGGGAACACTCTCCAAAGACATTAGCCGGTCCATCCATATGAGGTTTGCTATGAACACCACTGAGTCACCCAACGAGTCCCTCGACTGTATTGGCCTCTTCTGCCCAGAGCCACTCTTTCAAACCCGCGAGGCCATGGATGGACTTGCTGAAGGCGAGATTCTCGAGGTGCTCGCGGATGACCCAGCCGCCGAAGAAGACCTCACCAGGTTTGCCAAACGCACCGGCCACGAGGTCGTGTCTGTCGAAGACCGGGGCGACCACAAGAGATTTCTTATCCGTAAAGGGAACTAGGAGGCGATCAAAGTGAAAGATGAGAACGCGATTCTCTACGTGCAGACCAGCAGCGATCCAACCCGGCAGTACTCGCCGCTGGTGCTTGCACAATCGGCCAAGGCGATGGACTTGAACCCTACGGTGTATTACCTCGGTATGGGTCTTGTCGTGTTGCGGCCCGGCGAAGCCGAAAAGATGCAACTCGGTTCGTTTCCGACCGTGCGCGAGATGCTCGATAAGACCTTGGAAATGGGGATTCCCATCCTGGTCTGCGAAGCCTCCAAGCAAATGCTCGGCTGGGAGAAGGTCGATCTCATAGAGGGCGTGAAGATCGTAGGCGCAGCGACCCTAAATGATCTCGCGCTCGATGCCGGCGCAACCATGTGGTTTTAGGGGACTACCCATGGCGCCAATGGACAACTACGAAGCTCGTCCAAATATCAACAAGGTTCTGCCGGCCGATAGCGAAGTCTACTTGGACTATCAGTCGGCGCATCCCGTCGACCCCCGAGTTGTGGAAGCTATGCGGCCATATTTCACCGAACGCTTTGGAAACCCGGCTTCCCTTCACTCCGTGGGCGACCGGGCAACGGAGGAACTCGAGAAATCCCGGGCTGACGTTGCCGCCTTTCTTGGGGCAGTACCTGAAGAGATCATCTTCACCTCGGGTGCCACAGAATCCAACAACCTTGCACTTATCGGGTTTGCCAGACGGAACAAACGCTCGGGTAATCATGTGGTTATCACCGAGGTAGAGCATATCTCTGTGCTCAATATCGGCAAGTTTCTGGAGCAAGAGGGTTTCCGGTTAACCAGGGTGCCTCCGGACCAGTTTGGCCGTATCAACCCTGACAAGCTTCGATCTCGAATCACCGACGACACGATCCTTGTCTCTGTGGGTTGGGCAAGTAACGAGATCGGCACCGTGCAACCTATCCCCACCATCGCTGAGATGCTGCGCGGCACCGGTGTGGCGCTTCATGTGGACGCGGTTGCAGCCGAGGGCCAGTTACCGCTCGACATGGCCACAGTGCCTGTCGACATGATGACAGTCTCGAGCAACGACATATATGGTCCGCAGGGACTTGGGGCGCTGTACATACGTAAGGGGATACGCCTGGCAGCCGTCACCATGGGTGGCGGACAAGAACGCGGACTGCGATCGGGTACCGAGAATCTCGCAGGCATTGCAGGCATGGCCGCCGCTGCCCGAATTGCTGCCGAGGAGCTGCCCGCCGAGGCGGCACGGTTGACCGCTCTGCGCGACCGTCTCGTGCGAGAGGTGCGCTCCACCATCCCCGATTCCCACTTGAACGGACATCCCGTGGAGCGGCTGCCCAACAACGCCCACTTCCGTTTCGAGGGCATAGAAGGTGAATCTCTTCTCCTATCACTGCGAGATGAAGGTGTAGCGGTATCTACAGGCTCCGCCTGTTCTTCGAAGACTCTCGAGCCGTCCCACACCTTGATCTCCTGCGGATTGCTCCATGAAGAAGCGCATGGATCACTCGAGTTCACCTTTGGACGTTATAGCCGGGAATCAGATGTGGATCGCGTCATGCAGGTCTTGCCCGGGATCGTGACACGTCTGCGGCGGTTGTCGCCCCTTTATAAAACCACACGGGAGGACTCATGAAATCCACGCAATACTCCGAGAAGACCTTGGAACACTTCCGGAACCCCCGTAACGTGGGCGTTCTGGAGGGCGACGACATAGCCATAGGCCGCGTCGGCAACCCGGTCTGTGGCGACCTCATGGAGATGTATGTGCGCGTCAAGGATGACCGTATCGAAGACATCAAATTCCAGACTTTCGGGTGTGGGTCGGCCATCGCCACCTCTAGCATGATCACCGAACTCGTCATGGGTAAGACTCTCGACGAGGCACTCGCCGTCACCCGCGCCGACGTGGCAGATGCCCTGGACGGCCTACCACCGGTCAAGATGCATTGCTCCAACTTGGCCGCCGACGCTTTGCATGATGCTATCAACAACTGGCGCTCCGGGAAGAGGCTTGAACCTCTTAGCGCCGACGAGGTGGCCGCCGCCGGCAAGGGTTGCAGCACCAGCAGCGCGATGGAAACGACCGCCATCCAGGGCGCTGAGGAGTACGCGGGTAGGGGACTCTACTCTACGGTAGACGGCATCTCTGCTCTCGCTGACAAGCGCGTACTCGTACTCGATAAGGGAGCCGCCTCGGCCCGGCTGGCCATCGGACTGACAGAAGTCACCCCTCGTGTGATATTTCTCACGGAACTTGACATGCTCGCGCTGCCGGAGAATCTGGCGACCGAGATCAAGCGGTCAGACGTCAAGGTGCTCTACCAGTCAAGGCTGCTCGCGCTGCGGGGTGAGGGTGAGGTCGAAAAAGTGCTTATCCGAGACCTTGACGAAAATGATGAGTACGAATTATTCGTCGACGCTGTGGTCCTTTTGGAGGGCTGATCTCGACCAACCAGCGGCCGTGCCGTAACCACGTAGTTGCGGCCGCTGGTCCGCAGCATCGATCGTCCGCATCACGCTGGCGCAGTTGCGCCCAGGCGATAGGGATGCCCAAGTCTCAGACGTATCGTTGCCCGGAGCACACGATATGCGCGGACCTGGACACCCCCTCCGCCCCGACGTCTTTCTCGAGGATTTGCCCCTCTTGCACCGGTATCTCGCCGATATCTACTTCTCGGCGATCTTCTCCGCATAGGCCGGTGCAGCGCCCCCTCCAAAATGAAAGATGGGTCTTTCGACTTTGTGTATGACCAGC
>CAZOJR010000249.1:0-3498 GCA_964580165.1 uncultured Gaiellales bacterium | reverse complement strand
GGGCGGCCAGTGGAAGATATGGCATCTCAAGTGGTGGCGTACTTTCAGGTGTGACTACTACAGGTGCTGGACGGATGACTGGGAAAAGGTCATGACCGGCACTCCCAAGAAGCACGGCTATGACCCAGAGCCCTGCACATTCTTTCATCCCTACGATTCTAAGACACAGCGGTGGCCGTTTCCCTATACGCCGCAGCCTTATGAAACCTGGGATGGCGACAGCAAGATGGACTGGGCGTTTGGCCCTTACAAAGAGGAGTACTTCTCCACGCGGACGCCGACCTCAGAATTCGAGTTCGCCCATGGGAAGCCTTGTGGCGTGATCAGTAACAACTTCTCAGCGGAATCCCGCCCGGCGGCTGAATAGGGAGCAGGTTCGGGGTGGTCCGAGACCGGTGGAGAGGTGAAGCCCGGAAGCGCCCACTAGCAGTGGAAAGGTGATATTGATGGAATTTGAAGTGTTAAACCCATGCGGAGACGTCGATCCGATTGAGCAGATTGGACTGAATCCTCGGGTGGCCGATCTCAACCAGGCCACTATCGGTCTCTACACAACCTTCAAAGAGCATTGGGTTCTAATCCTGGACGAGATCGCGAAACAGCTGAAAGAACGCTACCCAGGCGCCAGATTCACCAGCTTTCAGTACATCGAGGATCTGAACTGCTATACGCAGGTGGCGGAACTTGCCAAGGACCCGGAGAGGCGACCTCAGTTCGAGGAATGGCTGAAGGAGGTCGACACGGTCATCGTGGCCAATGCCGACGCCGGCTCATGCACGCTCTACCTTGCCTACAATGCCACCTTACCCGAGCATCTTGGCAAGCCGACGGTCCTTACTGTGGCCGGTGAGTATGTCGGTTTGGCCAAACGGGCGGCCGAGCTGCGGGGCGTCCCGGCTCTCCGTTGCGTGAAGCTCGATATTCTCGATCTTGCCTTCGAGCCGGATATCCAATATTGGGTGGACGTCGTGATTCCAGAGCGGGTGAGCGAGATGCTTGACGATCTGGTCGAGGCGCTTACTAAGCCGCTCTCCCAAGAAGAAGCGGCCACGCCGGCGCCTCCTCAGAGTGCGCCTCGTGTAGCGATGAAGGGCAGTCTCACCGAGATCAACAAGCACTACTACCGCAAAGGTTGGGCCTACGGCATGCCGGTAATGCCTCCTACGGAAGAGGCAGTCACGGAGATGCTTACCGGGACGGACCTGCCGCGCAACCACGTCGCCGCTGTTCTCCCGCCTCTGATGGGCAAAGCTACTGTGGAAAAGATTGCCATCAACGCGGTCATGGCCGGTTGTCTGCCGACTTACCTGCCCGCTGTGATAGCCGCGATTGAGGCCATAGCGGATCCGCGCTCATGGGTAGAGGCGTACACATGCAGCAATGCCTCCTGGGCGCCGCTGTTGATGGTAAACGGGCCGATCCGTAGAGATCTCAATTTGAATGGTGGTCCTGCCGTTCTTAGTCCGTATCGAAAGGCCAACGCTGCGATTGCTCACGCGGTCGGTCTGGCAGTGATGAACATCGCGGGCATCAAGGTGAACCGTGAGGATCTGGCCATTTTTGGTCACGAGGGCCGCTTTGGCATGTGCATCGCCGAGAATGAGGAAGAATCACCGTGGGAGCCTATGCATGTCTACTACGGCTTCAACAAGGATGACAGTACTGTGAGCGTCATGTGGCCCAATAGCCGCCAATTCAGTCTTTTGCCTGAAAATGCGGGCGCTGTTCTTCAGATTATGTGTGACAACATTCCCGCGTTCGGTGTTGACCCGGGTTGCACCACTGTTATGACTCCTAAGCTGGCCAAGTATCTGTATTCGTGCGGCTACTCGCGCAGGGGTATCGTCGACTACCTGGTTGAGTATGCCCGGATTCCCGCGAGCAAGCTCAACGTGCGCTGGATGATCGGCCATCATCACGAGCCGAAGACGGTTCCGCTGCCGGCCGAACCTACTCGCACGGTACGCAAGTTCTGGTCTGATCTACATCTGCCCATCATCGTTGCCGGCGGCACCGGAGTGGCTTTGGCCTTCTACGGCGGCGGCGGAGATCACGGCGGTCCGGTGACGGCCAAGATCCGGCTTCCCAAGAACTGGGATGAACTGGTGGCCCGCTATGCCGACTACGAGAGCGAAAGCGACGATGGGGCTAAGTGAGGTAAAAGTATGAGTAGACTGCCCCGCGAAGATTTGCCAAGTGATGCGGGCCGCGTCTCAGAAGAGACCACAGCCGAGACGACGGTCACCAAGACCATCGGATTTATTGGATTTAATCGGGACTCCAACTCGGTAGAAGTGGACGTAAAAGACGGACACGTGGTAAGGATCCGCCCCTTGCACTTTGACGCCCGCTACACAGAAGAAGAAATCAGACCTTGGGAGATCGACGTGAGGGGCCGGGTGCTTAAGGCCTCGACCAAATCCCTCATATCTCCTCTCAGCCTTACCTACAAGAAGCGGATCTATTCTCCCAACCGGGTTCTATATCCGCTAAAGAGGGTCGACTGGGATCCAAGCGGAGAGAGAAACACTCGTAACCGGGGTACCAGCGGCTATGAGCGCATCTCCTGGGATGAGGCTCTAGGCATCATTACTTCTGAACTTTCTCGCATTAAAGAGCAGTACGGCATGTCGGCCATCCTTTCGCAGTCCGATGGGCATGGCGAGACCAAGCTGGTCCACGCTTCACATGGCTGCACCAAGAGGCTGCTCGACATGCTGGGTGTCTGTACCTGGCAGCACCGCAACCCGGATAGCTGGGAGGGTTGGTATTGGGGAGCCAAGCATGTTTGGGGTATGGATCCGGTGGGGCAGATGCTCACCCAATCAAATGTTATCCCCGACATAGCCGAACACTCCGGTATGGTGCTCTTCTGGGGGTGTGACCCGGAAACCACTCCCTGGGGTTTCGACGGGCAGATGGCGAGCCGCGTGTGCTACTGGCTGAACGATCTGGACATCAAGTCGGTCTATATCTGTCCCGATCTCAATTACGGAGCCGCTGTTCACGCCGATACCTGGATCCCTATTCGCCCCAACACTGACGCAGCTCTACAACTGGCTATCGCCTATGTATGGATAACGGAAGATACCTACGACAAAGAGTATCTAGATACGCATGCCGTGGGTTTCGAGAAGTTGGAAGCCTATGTGCTCGGTAAAGAAGACGGCATCCCTAAGACCCCGGAGTGGGCGGCTGATATTACCGGGGTAAAAGCCCGGGTAATCAAGGCTCTAGCTCGTGAATGGGCCTCGACCCCCACCTCCATTGCTCACGGCAACGGTGGTTGCTACATCAGGGGACCGTACGCCAGCGAGCCGGGCCGGCTTGAGGTAGTGCTTCTTGCCATGCAGGGACTGGGCGCTCCCGGCCGTCACCAGGTGAAGATGATCGAGTGGGGGCTGTTCGGAGACCAGAAGGATCTCTCGGCTGTTGACAATCCACCTCTGCCCCGACCTGCGGTTTGCCCCAGCGTGATGGCGGCCAACTGCGGCTGGG
>CAZOJR010000248.1:0-3511 GCA_964580165.1 uncultured Gaiellales bacterium | reverse complement strand
GAGACCGGCTGTTCAACGGCCAGCGTTCCGGCCGGCGTTCCCGTACCGGATATCTTGGTGTCAGTAGACGGCAACTTGGGAGCGATGGGCTTCGCTGGCAAATGCTTACCTTCGGATGCAACCTCACCAGCCTTCTTCTCCCTCAAAATGGGAACCGGCTTGACGGCCGCAGCCTCTTCCGTGGCATCTCGGGGCGCCGCAGGCTTGGTCATGGCAGCCTTGTCTTTCGCCGCCAGCAGACGATCTACGTCCGCCTCCTCCACGGTGGAGACGCTGGTCTTGACCTCAAGGCCGGCCGCCTTAAGGTATTCCAGCAGCTCCTGGTTGCTCAAGCCCTTTTCTCTAGCGATGTCGTATATCCGTCTCTTGGCCACAGCCCACCCATCTTGCTCGCCCGGTTACTCGCCGGTCTTCGCCATCAACGCCTCCGCGATCTCCTCCTCCGGAACGGTCACCGTTGCTCGAAACGCCTTCTGAAAGGCCCTTCTATGCAAGGCGCGGTCCAGACATGCCCTCTGTCTGCAGAGATACGCCCCTCTGCCCCTCTGTCCCTCCCGCTCGACCACCACTACCCGGCCGGGCGCCACTTCACGGTCTACCGCCAAGCGCAGGAACTCATGCTGAGGTCCACGACGCCCGCAACCGATACACTGCCGCTCAGGTTCGCTCGCCACCGAGAACCTGATGAGCAGGTATACCGCAGTATAGACTGCCTGGCAGCGCGGCGTTGGGACATCGCTTACCGCCCACCGTCAGCGCATGGCATCGGCCATCAACCACCTGAGGCTCCACTTCAGCCGCAGTGTACACGGTCTCGTCCTCGTTCATCTCGGTCTCGGACTTGATGTCGATCTTCCAACCGGTGAGTCGGTTCGCCAAGCGCGCGTTCTGCCCGTCTTTGCCGATGGCCAAAGAGAGCTGATCGTCGGGCACCACGACGGTTGCTTCGCGTTGACCATCATCGAGTATGACCTCTCGCACGCGGGCAGGGGACAGAGCTTTGGCGACGAACCGTGCCGGTTCTTCATCAAACGGTATGATGTCGATCTTCTCCCCCCGCAACTCAGAGACCACCATACGTACCCTTGAACCCCTGGGGCCCACACAAGCTCCAACCGGATCGACCCCATCGCTGTGAGAGACTACCGAGATCTTCGATCTATAACCTGGCTCCCGCGCCACCCCAACAATCTCCACCAGTCCGTCGGCGATCTCTGGTACCTCGAGCTCGAATAGCCGCCGGACCAGTTCTTCGCTGCGACGCGACAGTATGATCGGCGGTTCTTTGGGATTTTGAGAAACCTCCTTGATCACCGCCTTCAGGCGCATACCATGCTCATAGCGTTCGGTGGGGACCTGCTCACCCTTTGGCAGCCGCGCTTCCACCCGTCCCAGATCAACAAGAGTATAGCGGCTGTCGGATTGCTGAACGATGCCGGTCACTATTTCGCCGATGCGGTTTGAGTACTCCCCGAAGACGATACCTTGCTCAGCCTCGCGTATCCTCTGATAGATGACCTGCTTCGCGGTCTGGGCTGCGATACGTCCGAAGTCCTCAGGGGTGATCTCTTTTCGTTCGGCCGCCGAGGTATCGATCTCGGCGTCCTCGTCATCTATTGTGGGCTCCTGACCGGGCGGAAAGATCAACTCAAACACGCGGATCTCGCCGGTATCGCGATCTATCTTCACCTCTGAAAACAGCACTGCGTGGGCCGTCTTCTGATAGGCAGAATGAAGTGCGTCCTCCAATGCCTCGATGAGCAGGTCAAAGGGAATGCTCTTCTCTTTCTCTATCTGTCGGAGCGCTTCTATCGTCTCCTTGTTCATCCCCTTCCCCCTATTTGAACTCGTATATCAAATGAGCGCTGGTGATCTCACTCAGCGGGATCTTCCCTTCGCATCCCGCATCATTCACCACGATCCCATCGGCCCCCACTTCCAGCAAGATTCCCCGCCAGACCTTCCTTCCTTCAATTGCCGTCCGGCTTTTCACGTATACCTTCTTACCCACTTGGGTCTCGAAGTGACTGCGCTTACGCAATGGACGTTCTAGGCCCGGAGAGCTGACCTCCAGCATGTAGGCCGTATCAAAAGCATCCACCTCGTCAAGAGCCTCACCCACTACTCCAGAAACCCGGCTGCACAAGTCGTGCGTCACCCCGCCCGGATGATCGATATAGAGGCGGAGCGTCTTCTGCCGCCTCCCGCCGATCTCCTCCAGGAGTACCAGCTCCACACCACCGACCTCTCGGTCGATGACCTCCTGTACCCAAGCCTCGGACAGCGTCACAGCCATATTCCTCAAGTAAAACAAAAGTGGGCCCATCCGCACCCACTTTGGTGAACCAGCTTGGCTTTCGTTTGCGGGCGGATTATAGCACGATCAGCCGGCCGCCTCCCACAGTCGAAGCACGGCTGCGAGGCAATCGGCTGCCGGGATTTCCTCGCGATTGCCCCCTTGGCGCGGTTCAATCTCTACGAGCCCAGCGGCGGCCTTTTTACCAACGGTGATCCTAACGGGGCAGCCGATCAGCTCCGCATCAGCGAACTTGGATCCTGGACGCTCATCCCGGTCGTCCCACAGGACCTCCCACCCTTCAGCCGAAAGGGCATCGTGAAGAGTTTGGGCCATTTCGGTCTGCACAGGCTCCTTGCTTTGGACCTGCACAAGATAGACATCGAATGGAGCAATTGCCTTGGGCCACACGATCCCACGCTCATCATTCCTCTGCTCAACGGCGGCCGCCGCGATGCGGGCGGGCCCGATCCCATACGATCCCATGATTATCGGGCGCTCCCTGCCTGCCTCATCCACCACAGTGGCGCCCAGAGGTCTTGAGTATTTCGTGCCCAACTTGAAGATATTGGCCACTTCGATACCTTGCTCGATCGTGAGCAACCGTCCGCACAGAGGACATCCGTCCCCCGCTTCAGCCTCCCTCAAGTCCGCGTATTCGGGCTGGAAATCCCGACCCACCACCACACCGAGCAAATGAGTATGAGGCTTGTTGGCGCCCGCCGCGTATTCGCGCGGGCCCGCAGAGCCGCCATCGTCGCCCTCACCGCTCTCCCTGGTTCCGACGCCCTTCCGCGGCCGCAAACTTTCGTCTGCCACAATCCGCAGCTTCCGGCCTTCGGGCAGACCAACCGGACCTACAAATCCCACCTCGGCCCCAGTGACCGCCTTAACCTCGTCAGGATGTGCAGGCCTGACCTCCGACCTAAGGTAGCGCGCCAACTTGCTCTCATGCACACTGTGATCCCCTCTGGCAAGGGCCATCACAGGCTCCTCCCCCGCAACATAGACGAGGGCTTTAATGATCGAATCTGGAGCCAGGCCCAGAAAGCCCGACACCTCTTCGATGGTCCGTTTATCCGGGGTGGCTACCTCACGCAGCGCCGTCTCCTCCATAGCTGTGGCGGTTGCTTCCGGCGTTCTGACTATGGATCGCGCCAGTTCGACATTGGCGGCATAGCCACATGCTTTGCACAAAGCAATGCGATCCTCTCC
>CAZOJR010000247.1:0-3523 GCA_964580165.1 uncultured Gaiellales bacterium | reverse complement strand
CGGTCTGCACGCTGGCCGGGTTTGTCGGCACCAATATCGACAGCCTGATCGGGGCAACGCTCGAGAACCGGGGATTCCTCGGCAATGCAGGTACTAATCTCGTCGCAACGGTTGGCGGCGGGCTGGTGGCGGTTGCACTTTTCGTGCTCTTCGGGCTGGCGTAAGGAACGAACGGCCGGGGCAGGCACCAGAATACCGGGGTAAGCACAAGCGTGAAAGAAGAGAATGCGAGGGACCGGAGGATCACCAGTCCCGCCGTATGACTTTTTTTAGGGTTTGGTTTTAGGTTAGTACTTGTACCAGCGGCCCTTGCTGTCGTATTCCCCGGTCATCTGCTGGATCGGGATCGTGCCGGTGGCAGGGCTTATGGTTCCGGCCAGTGTCCGGTAGAAGATGGCCTTGTAACTGAAGAGAACGGGCACGAGCACCAGGCCGGCACAGAAGAGCATGGCCGCCGAGACCCAGATGCCGTTTGTCCCGATCAGGGCGAGCAGCTGGTCGGCCGTGATGGCCTGGATCTGCTCCGCGGTATACGTGGTGAGAGGCTCCAGCTGGGTAAAGAGCAGGGCCTCCCAGACGATCATCAGCCAGAAGAGGATCGCGCACGTCACAAACAGGGAGACGATAAAGAAACCGATGACGCGGGTGATATTCTGGCTGACAATAAGCGTACTGCGCCGGATCGAGGCGAAGACTTTCTGGTCCTCGAAGACGCCGGCCGTGTCGGCAAAGAAGGTCAGGAGCAGCGTCGGGATCAAAAAGACGATGGTCATGCTGCCGATCATGACCGGGTCCATCGCAGATCCGACGATGGATAAGGTAATTGCCACCAGGGCAACGATGACCAGAACCCCGAAGATGATCACCAGCTGGGGAAGAAGCACGCGGAAGTAGTAGCGGATGCCGTTTCTGAAGAGAGGGGAGAAGCCGTTTTCATCGCCTTTTATCATACCGTAGATTCCGGTGATGAAGAAGAGGGCCGCGAGGCCGGCGAGAACAACGATCCGGCCGGCAAAGAACGTGCCGGAGAAGATCATCACAAGCCAGATGGCAGCAGCGAGAAGGCCTGCGACAACTCCTGCCAGCCAGAGCACCGGCCGTTCCACCAACAGCCGGCATGCCTGTACCAGGGACTGGATTGCCATGTTCAGCGGACCCTCGGCATGGCAACGATCTCGCGTACCTGGAGATCGAAATAGTTCGCGGTATTGGCCGGGCGGATGACGCAGACCGTGTCCGACCCGCTCGCCGTGCCCCCGACTGCAATCACCTCATCGGTGATACCGATGGCGCCCTGGTCGGCCGCGATCAGCACGCATTCCACGGCAACCTTCAGCCCAATCGCCACGGTACGGCGGAGCGCTTCTGCGATCGCTTCGGTGCGGGACCCGCCGCCTACCTTGGCCGAGCGCGAGAGGGCACGTTCCAGACCGGAGAGGGCATGGGTGCCGGTCACGATCGTCACCCCTTCCTTCCGCAGGCGTTCCGCGGTCTCCTGCGAGAACTCCCACTCGCCGGGTTTCGAGAACCCGAAGACGTGGGTGACGACAACGAGCCGGAGCCCTGAACCCTTCATGGCATCGAAGAAGAGCTGCGCGGTCTTGCCGGAAGAACTGGCGACAACGATGGTGGAGAGGCCCAGTTCCTTTGCCCGCTCGATGGAGAACCGGGCGGCATCCCCCGTATTGGCCGGGCCCGGCGTATCAAAGTAATAAGCTCTCTTCTGAACAAACGTCATAAGTACCTTTTAATAAGCCGCAATGAAAAACCTTTGTCAGATTCTCTCAGGCCCGATCCGGGACAGGTATCTGATTATCACGAGGACATGGAATTATGCTCACGCTTGCACTTGCAGGAAAACCCAATTGCGGGAAATCCACCTTTTTCAAGGCCGCCACCATGGCACATGCCGAGATCGCGAACTACCCGTTCACCACCATCAACCCGAACTTCGGGGTTGCCTATGTACGGACGAAATGCGCCTGCACCGAACTTCCGGTGAAGTGCAGCCACTGCGTGGACGGGAACCGGTTTGTTGCCGTCAACTTAATCGATGTGGCCGGGCTCGTGCCCGATGCGCACAAGGGCAAGGGCCTCGGCAACCAGTTCCTCGACCACCTCCGGCAGGCAAACGCGATCCTGCACATCATCGATGCGAGCGGCGGGACGGACAGCGAGGGAAACCCGGTGGGTGTGGGTAACCATGACCCGGCCGAAGACGTGAAGTTCCTCGGGTACGAGATGACCATGTGGGTCCACGGCATCCTTGCCAAGCACTGGTCCCAGATCAGCCGCGGGTCGCAGGGGAAGGGCCTCGCAATCCAGCAGGGCATTGCCGACACCTTCGTGGGCCTCGGGATCACGCTCGAAGACGTGCGCGATGTGGAACTGAAACTGAAGCTCGATCTCGTGCACGCGGACATCAACGACCTGATCCCGCTCTGCGCAGAGATGGTGAAGATCTCAAAGCCGATGCTCGTTATCGGCAACAAGTTCGACGAGGCGCCGGAAACCCTCCGGGCAAAACTTGCAGAGCAGCAGGTAGCCTTTGCGAGTGCGGCATCCGAACTGGCGCTGCGCAATGCGGCGACCGCCAACGTGGTGAAGTACCTGCCGGGCGACGAGCAGTTCACGATTGTAAACGAGGCCTCGCTCTCCGCCCCCCAGAAGGCCGGTCTTGCCAAGATCGCGGGCGTGATGAAAGAGTGCAAGGGCACGGGCGTCCAGCAGGCCATCAACCGTGCGGTCTTCGAGCTTCTCGACATGATCGTGGTCTACCCGGTGGAAGACGAGAACCACTACTGCAACAAGCAGGGCGACGTGCTGCCCGATGCCTACCTGATGCGGAAGGGTTCGACCCCGCACGATCTCGCGTACCAGGTCCACACGGAGATCGGCAAGGGATTTTTGTATGCGATCGATGCCCGTTCCAAGATGCGGATCAAGGAGTCCCACGAGCTGAAGAACGGGGACGTCATCAAGATCGTGAGCGCCGCAAAGTAAGCGGCCACCCGTGAAGTGCGGCGGGTGCCGGGGAGAGTATGACGGTTGTCATGCAATCGTCAGACAATCCAGCCGCTCTTTCCCAAAATATCCGGTTTTTCAGGGTTTTTCTACGCAAAAACGGCATTTTTGCCATAATATTTATATATGGGCAACATGAACAGTCAATTTACCGCATCAAAGGGAGGAGGTGGACACAATAGGAGGAGAAATCTACCAGGCACAGGTAATCAGGAACTTCTTTGACTGTATTACCGGCACGGACCGGAACCTGACCCGGATATACATGTGTGTCATGAGCCTTGCAAAACTCCGCATGGAGGCTCCCGAGAAGATGGCTGCACTCGTGGACCAGCTGAGGAAGAGCAAGATCCAGAAGGAACTGTCAGTCGACATCCTGGATTACATGTGCGATGCCGCAAACCAGCTCGAACTCACCCAGGTGCAGACCGCGTTTGGCGTCAAGGATATCCGGGAAGTTGCACAGGACTTTACCGGGATCAGTATGGACAGCCTGTAA
>CAZOJR010000246.1:2228-3541 GCA_964580165.1 uncultured Gaiellales bacterium | reverse complement strand
CCCGTGCGCTGTCGACCGCCATACTCTATCTGTTGACAGCCGATGATCCGAGCCGCATCCACCGTCTCGCTTCTGATGAGCTTTGGTTCTATCACGCCGGGTTGCCGGCTGAGTTGGTGCTTTTCGACCCCGGTATGGCGGAGAAAGAGACACAACGGGTGCGGCGCGAATTGATCGGTCCGGATGTTCCCCATGTGCTTGTGCCGGCGCGGTGGTGGATGGGCGCCCGGGTGGTTGAAGATGATTGCGCAGGCCGGCGGCAGTCCCAATGGACCTTGGTGAGCTGTGTGGTTACGCCGGGATTCGATTATGAGGACTTCGAAGCGGCCGGCCGGGATGCTCTTCTGCGGGAGTATCCGTGCGCTCGTAATGAGATCTTGGATCTCACGTAATCCGCTTGCCGCGTGGCCGCTCTTCGTAGGCCACCGAATCCCGCTCTCAGCGGATTTTGTTCACCCTCAGCTTACCAGACCGCTTGAGAGGCCAGGGCCCTTCGGGTAGAATCGAGCGGTAGTTGCAACCCCACCTTCACGGCTTTCCGAGGAGATCGGCCATCTTGTCAGCTTCGTCCAAGCCCGTATTGGAAGAGCAGGCCAAGCCGGCGCCGGCGCAGCCGGCGGCCGGCTTCTGCCATCTGCACGTTCATACTCACTACTCGGCGCTTGACGGTGCCTGCAAGGTCGATGACCTGGTAAAACGGGCGGCAGAGCTTGGAATGCAGGCGCTTGCCATCACCGATCACGGAGTGCTGTCGGGGATTATCCAGTTCTATGAGCAGTGCCGCCGTAACGGAGTCAAGCCCATCATCGGTCTGGAGACCTATGTAGTCGAAGACCGCTTCCGCAAGGAGGGGCAAAACGAGGAGCGTTGGCATCTCACCCTTCTGGCTCGAGACAACGACGGGTACCGAAATCTGCTGAAGCTGGGGAGCCTTGCCTTTCTCGAGGGTTACTACTACAAGCCACGTGTCGATTACACGATTCTGAAGGAATATGCCGGGGGGCTCATCTGTTTGACCGGGTGCGCCAGCGGCCGCCTGTCGCGTGCCCTGCAGAACGGGCAGACGGCTGCTGCGGATGCTGAGGTGGAACGACTGTCTGCCATTTTCGGCAGAGAAAACATCTATCTGGAGATGCAGGAAACCGGCATCGCAGAATTGGCCGAAGTGAATCCTCGCATGGCAGAGTTGGCGCAGAGGACGGGTCTCAAGCTGGTGGCCACCAATGACGTCCACTATCTGCGTGAGGCCGATGCATCGGCGCACGATGTGCTCTTGTGTATCCAAACCGGCGCCCGTCTTTCCGACGAGAACC
>CAZOJR010000246.1:0-2218 GCA_964580165.1 uncultured Gaiellales bacterium | reverse complement strand
CTGCTGTGCGTGCAGACCGGAAAGACTGTGGACGACGAGAACCGGATGCGCTTTAGCTCCGAGGAGTTCTACCTCAAGAGTGAGGAGGAGATGCGGTCCGCTTTTGCCGCACACCCCGAAGCGGTGGCGAACACCATGGAGGTGGCCGAGCGCTGCAATGTCGAGATCAAACTCGACGAGATGCTCATCCCGCACTTCCCGGTGCCCGAGGGTTACGACGAGTCCTCGTACCTGCGCGAACAGTGTCAGAAGGGTCTAGTGCGCCGGTATGGTGATGAGGTTACGCCGGAAATCCGCGAGAGGTTGGAGTCGGAACTGGCCGTGGTGGAGAAGATGGGCTTTCCGCCCTATTTCTTGACGGTGTGGGATTTTGTCAGTTACGCGAAACGCTCCGGCATTCCGGTGGGTCCGGGTCGCGGTTCGGCCGCCGGTTCACTGGTGTCGTATCTGCTCGGCATCACCGATCTCGACCCCATAGCCTACGATCTTTTGTTCGAGCGTTTTCTCAATCCCGACCGTATCAGCATGCCCGACATCGACATCGACTTCTCTGTGAACGGCCGGGAGAGAGTGATCGAGTACGTGGCCAACAAGTACGGGCGCGACAGGGTGGCTCAGATCGCCACCTTCGGCACCATCAAAGCCCGGCAGGCCATCCGAGATGCCGCCCGTGTTATGGACGTGCCGTACGGCCAGGCTGACCGTATCGCCAAACTGGTTCCCGAGGTGCTCAACATCACGCTCGATGCTTGTCTGGCCGACCATAAATGCGAGCTGCGTCTGGCCTATGACAGCGATCCTGTGGTGCGGGAAGTGGTCGATATGGCTCGCCCGCTCGAGGGGCTGATACGGCAAGACTCCATTCACGCCGCCGGCGTTGTGATCTCCAAGGGGCCGCTCACCGATCATCTGCCTCTCATGCAGAAAGGTGATGCCGAGGTCGTGACCCAAGTATCGATGGGTGATGTGGAAAAACTGGGCCTGTTGAAGATGGATTTCCTCGGGTTGCGTAACCTTGATGTCATAGACAGTGCGGTCACCATAATCAAGGAGAGCGGGCATCCGGACTTCGACATAGAGCAGATCCCTCTTGATGACGAGCCCACCTATCGCATGCTGGCCAAGGGCGACTCAGAAGGGGTTTTCCAGTTCGAATCCAGCGGCATGCGGGATGCTCTCCGCGAGATCCAGCCCACACGATTGGATGACCTCATCGCGCTTGTGGCTCTTTACAGGCCGGGCCCAATGGCGTTTATCCCTGAATACGCGCGCAACAAGCGCGACCCAGGCCAGATTACCTACGAAGACGCGAGGCTTGAGCCTGTTTTGAGTCCTACGTATGGGGTGGCCATCTACCAAGAGCAGCTCATGGAGATCTCCAAGCGGATAGGTGGTTTTACCCCGGCGCAGGCTGATGACCTGCGCAAAGCTATCGGCAAGAAGATTCACGCCAAGATGGCCAAGCTCAAGCCGCTGTTTCAGAAGGGAGCGGCGGCTGCGGGCACCGCACCCCATGTTATCGAGCACCTGTGGTCGCTCATGGAAAGGGCCGGTGACTACTCATTCAACAAGTCACACGCGGCCTGCTACGCGCTCATCTCTTATCGCACCGCGTATCTCAAGGCAAACTACCCTGTGGAGTACATGGCGGCTCTCATCTCGAGTGTCATGGACACCAAGGATAAAGTGCCGTTCTATGTGAACGTTGCCAACGAGATGGGCATTGAGGTGCTGCCGCCCGATATCAACGAGTCGATGCTCAACTTCCGGGGAGTGGAAGGGCGTATCCGTTTCGGGCTGAGCGCGGTCAAGAATGTAGGAGAAACTGCCATCCGCAACATCCTGGAGGCCAGGGGACAAGAGGGGCCATTTCACGATCTATTCGATTTCTGCGAGCGGGTCGATCTGGGCGTGGTCAACGGCAGGGCCATCGAGAGTCTGGTCAAGTCTGGAGCAATGGACTCCATCGGTCCCTCACGGCGGGGGATGCTCGAAGTTCTATCGCAGGCCATGGCGCACGGCAAAAAGGCCCGTTCTGATGCCGACAGTGGACAGGGCTCAATCTTCGATCTGCTGCTCGAACCTCCCGCGCATGAGGAGGGGCCGGGCGGCGGCCCGGCAAACGGGGGCAGGCGTAAGAACGGAGGTCCGCCGGTGGAGATATCCAGCGACGACTTCAGCAAAGAGGAGCTGCTAGCTCTCGAGAAGGAGACGCTTG
>CAZOJR010000245.1:0-3566 GCA_964580165.1 uncultured Gaiellales bacterium | reverse complement strand
AGACCGACCAGGGAATTCTCATGGCGGTACGGCATCGCTACTCGTTGCCGGTTCGGTTTGCGCTCTGGGCGGGGGATTTCCGTCCCGAGAAGAACGTTTCATTTCTCATCGAGGCCTGGTCGAGGATGACGAAGCGCCTCGCGGATATTCCCCCGTTGGTGCTAGCCGGGGCCCAGAAGATTGAATACCGGAAGTTGAGGAATGAGGTCGTCAAGAGGGGGATGGAGAAAAACATCCTGTTCCCTGGATTCATTAACGATGACGATCTCCCTGCGGTCTACTCGGCCGCCACGCTCTTCGTGTTTCCCTCGCTGGCCGAGGGATTTGGCCTCCCGCCTCTCGAAGCCATGGCCTGCGGAACGCCGTGCGTTGTCTCCAACTCGTCATCGTTACCCGAGGTCACTGGCCCCGCGGCTCTCCTGTTCGACCCCACATCGCTGGAATCATTTGAGAGCTGCGTTGCGCGAGTGCTCGGTGATCCCGATCTCTACGAGACCCTTAGGCAAAAAGGACTGGGTCAAGCGGCTCGCTTCCGCTGGCGCCGGGCGGCCGAGGAGACTCTCGACGTGTATCGTAGAGCGCTGGGAGGCTGATTCTCAGTAAATGAGCTTATTGTGATGAAAGATCTGCGCGACTTCATTAAGATCCTGCGAAACAAAGAGCAGTTGATCTCAATCGATACGCCTGTTGATCCGGTACTCGAGATGACCGAAATTGCCGACCGGGTTTGCAAAGCGGGGGGCCCTGCTCTTCTTTTCACCAGGCCGAAGGGGCATGCAGCCCCTGTCTTGATGAATCAGTTTGGCAGCGACGAGCGGATATGTCTGGCGTTACGGGCAACATCTTACGAAGAGCTGGCTGCCCGGGTGGAGGCGTTGACCGCCTTGGAGATGCCTGACACAACTTGGGATAAGCTCAAGGCGCTCGCCCGCTTGAAGCAACTGGCGGCGTTACAGCCAGCGATGGTCAAGCGGGGCGCCTGCCAGGAAGTGATACTTACCGGCGATCAGATTGATTTGGAGGCGCTTCCTATACTGCAGTGCTGGCCGCTCGACGGGGGTCGCTATATCACTCTGCCACTGGTGTTTACACGCCATCCGTTGACGGGCGCGCGGAACGTGGGCATGTACCGTCTGCAGGTCTACGACAGACGCACCACCGGAATGCACTGGCACTTGCACAAAGACGCCGCCGAACACTATCGAGAGACGAAGGGACGGATGGAAGTAGCTGTGGCTATCGGGACCGACCCTGCTCTGACATACGCCGCGACTGCTCCGTTGCCGGGTGCAGTTGACGAGATGCTCTTTGCCGGATTTCTGCGCGGTGAGGCGGTTGAACTCGTGCAGTGCCGCACGGTCGATCTGCAGGTGCCTGCTCATTCGGAATTCGTGCTCGAAGGCTACGTGGACGTTGGCGAAAGGCGGGTAGAAGGCCCCTTCGGGGACCATACCGGCTACTACTCGCTTGCGGACGAATATCCGGTCCTTCACTTGACCGCTATCACGCACCGCCGCGATCCCATCTATTCCACGACTGTTGTGGGCCAAGCGCCGATGGAAGACGCCTATCTGGGCAAGGCCACCGAACGCATTTTCTTGCCCCTTATCCAACTCACTCTTCCCGAGGTGGTGGATCTGGACCTGCCCAAGGAAGGGGGGTTTCACAACTGCGCTTTGGTCGCGATCGGGAAGCGTTATCCCCTGCACGCGCGCAAAGTGATGCATGCGCTGTGGGGGGCCGGGCAGATGCAGTTCTGTAAGTGCATCGTGGTAGTGGACGCTGGCGTGAATGTGCACGACTACGCGCAGGTAGCGTGGCGTGTGTTCAACAACGTCGACTGGAAGCGCGATGTGGTGATAACTGAGGGACCGCTCGATGTGCTCGATCATTCGGCTCCCCAGCCTCTCTGGGGAGCGAAGATCGGTATCGATGCCACGAGCAAGGGACCCGGGGAGGGCCACAACCGGGAGTGGCCGTCCGATGTGGAGATGTCGGGTGAGGTCAAGGAGCGGATAGATAGACTCTGGCCTAGCCTCGGGCTTGATGGCTTGGGTGTTGTGAGCCGGTCCGCCGGCTCGACCGGCACCCGACGCGCCGGTGACCGGGGCGGTTCCGGCGGTCCGTTCTCGGCGGGGAATTAGGCATCGCGTGGTGATTACCTACGTCCGTCGCTTCGCCAGCCTGGTGAAGTTCGAGCACTCCATCTTTGCCTTGCCGTTCGCCTACTCGGGGGCGTTTTTGGCCGAAATGGCCATCCCCGGCTTCTGGCGCATGTTCTGGATCACAGTGGCTCTGGTCGCGGCTCGTAGCTTCGGGATGGCGATCAATCGCCTGATCGATGCGGGCATAGATGCCCGAAATCCACGGACGGCCGGGCGTGAGATCCCATCTGGCCTCTTGAAGCGATGGCAGGTGTGGTTGTTCACGCTGGTTTCACTGGCCGTGCTCATTGCGTCGACCTTCAATCTGCCGGTCATCACGCGTTATCTGTGGCCCGTGGTGATTATCCCCATGGTCATCTACCCGTATACGAAGCGATGGACCCGTCTCTGCCACCTGGTGCTTGGCTTAGCCGACGGCTTGGCTCCGGTTGGTGCTTGGGTGGCGGTGACTGGGGTGGTGACGTGGGAGCCATTCGTGCTGGGCGCCGGCGTGGGTTTGTGGATAGCGGGATTCGATGTTATCTATGCCTTCATGGATATCGCCGTAGATCGCTCACAGGGGCTGCACTCCATTCCGGCCGATCTGGGGGAGAGCGCCGGGCTGTGGAGCACCCGCGCCTTTCATGTCATGGCGGTTATCTTGCTGATTCTGACCGGACATCTTCAGGGGACCAACTTCGTCTACTACCTGGGAGTGGCGGTCTGTGCGATTCTTCTTTTCTACGAGAACTGGCTTATGCGAAAGGCCGATTTGGCCAAGGTGGGTGTGGCCTTCATGACTATGAACGGTGTGATCAGCGTGGTGTTTCTGTTCTTCACCACGCTCTGTCTCTTTGTGCCATGAGCGCTACGTATGGGCACGAAGTCGAGGCTTCTGCTGAGCCGGGCCGGATACGGCAGATGTTCGATGGTATCGCCGGGTCATACGACCGGCTGAACGATCTCATGACCGCCGGTCTTCACCATCGCTGGCGTGAAATGGGAGTCATGCTGGCGCAGGTCGGTCCGGGCTCGAATGCGCTCGATGTGTGCTGTGGCACGGGGGATTTTGCCTTTGCTTTGAGGCGGGTCATCGGTCCTGAGGGCAGGGTGGTAGGGGTAGACGTCTCAGAGGAGATGCTGAGCGTGGCTCGCGAGAAGTGCGGGCGCAATCAGCTCTATGTTGAGTTCATGGCCGGCGACGTTCTCGACTTACCCTTTCCCGACGGGGATCTCGCAACGAACTCGGGTGGGTTCGATGCCTGCACCGTGGGCTTCGGCATACGCAATGTGGCCGATATTTCCCAGGCTTTCCGCGAAATGCGGCGTGTATGCCGGCCGGGGGGTAGGGTGGTCTGCTTGGAAATCACACAGGCTCGTATCCCGGTGTTCAAGCAGTTCTACAGTGTCTGGTTCAACCAT